>JBAWYY010000007.1:0-20585 GCA_037143285.1 Alphaproteobacteria bacterium
AGGAGGAAAGCCGCGTTCCGGGAAAGCCCATGTCCTGCAGGAGCGGCACATTGGCGACCGCGCGCGTGGCGCTGGGGGCGGCAAGGGCGAGCGCGCGGACGCCGCCGCCCTCGATCTGAGAAACGGCTGAGGCGAGCACCGCGACGCCGAAGTCCACTTCGCCCTTCAAGATCGCTTCCACCATGGGCGCGCCACCGCGATAGGGCACGTGCAGGGCCGCAAGATCGCCCGCGCGCTTCAAATAGACCTCAGCGCCAAACTGGGTGATGCCGGCAACGCCTGATGAGGCATAGTTCGACTGCTCCGGTCGCGCCTTGATCGCGGCGGTCAGCGCCTCCAGCGTCCGAAACGGCCGGCCCGAGGGTACAACCAGCACCAGCGGCGATTCTCCCACGAGCGCGATGGGCGTGAAATCGACAAGCGAGTCATAGCGCGCATTCTGCGGGAAGATCAGCGGATTGATCGCATAAGCGCCGGGATCTGAGAGGAAGATCGTATAGCCATCGGGGGCGGCGCGGGAGGCAGCGGCGGCTGCCACCGACCCGCCGGCGCCCGTGCGGTTTTCAATCACCACGGGGGTTGAGAGCGTGCGGCTCATCCGCTCGGCGAGAATGCGGGCGGCGACATCGCTGGTGCCGCCAGCCGAGAAGCCGACCATGATCGTGATGGGTCGATTGGGATATTGCGCTAGGGCAGGCGTCGCCAACGGCAGAAGCGCCAGAACGATCAGGCTCCAAGCAGCACGCCAATGGCCAACACTTATCATCCCATCCCCCTGTTCTCGTTCACGCGAGCATCTCTGGGATCGTGACGATCTCGATGCCCGCGGCCTCCAGTCCCGAACGCACATGTCGTGCCACCGCGACAGCGGTCGGCTCATCGCCATGCAGGCAAATGGTCTCAACGCTCACCGGCACACGCACGCCGTGACGCGAGATGACCACGCCCTGTTCGACCAGCGCGCGACATTGGGCGAGCGCGGTCGCGCCATCCTTATAAACGGAGCCTGGAATAGACCGGGGTGTTAAGTTACCATCGTCCTCATATTGGCGGTCGGCAAAGCCCTCGCGCGCTAGTCTGAGGCCCAAAGTGCGGGCCGCTTTCTCCATTTCCGAGCCTGCGAGCGCCACATAGATGATGCTGTCATCCACCACCTGGATCGCCCGGCCGATGGCGAGCGCATAGTCCTCGCGCACCGCCGCCATATTGTTCAGCGCGCCGTGGGGCTTCAAATGGGTTACGGGCAGGCCCGCATAGCGCGCCATCCCCTGCAACGCGCCGATCTGATAGGCGACCATCAGTTCCAGATCCTTCGGGTTCATCTCGATGGCCCGGCGGCCAAAGCCCCAGAGATCGTTGAAACCGGGATGAACGCCGATGCTGACCTTGTTCTTGCGGGCGAGTTGGACCAGCCGATGCATGGAATTGGCATCGCCCGCATGCATGCCGCAGGCGACATTGGCGGATGAGATGATCGTCATCAGTTCGGCGTCGTTGCCGATGTCATAGGCGCCGAAACCCTCGGCAATATCAGCATTCAAATTGATCCGGCGTGTCATGGTACCAGCCCCTTGTCCCAATCGATCATGGCGCAGGGTGAGCCCGAAGGCCAAGGTATGAGAAAACACCTGTGGCCCGCGCGTGACAGCGCGCCACTTGCGCGCTAAGTGCTCCTTAAAGCGCCACCCGACGGCGCCTTAGGGTCAAGACCCTAGGACTGCCCTCATGGACGGAGCCGCCTCGTGACAAACCCTTCTATCCGCGTGCTCTATTCCGCCGAGGAGATTGCCGCACGCAATGCCTCGCTCGCTCAGGAGATCGCAGCCGCCCGCCCCGAACGGCTCTTGGTGATTGCCGTCCTCAAGGGCTCTTTCGTCTTCGCAGCTGACCTCATCCGCGCCATGCATAAGGCCGGCATGGCACCCGAGGTCGAGTTCATGAGCCTCTCAAGCTATCTCGAAGGCACGGTTTCCACCGGCCAGGTGCGCGTGGTCCATGATGTCGAAAGCCCGGTGGAGGGCCGCGACATCCTCTTGGTCGACGACATCTTGGAAAGCGGCCGCACGCTCACCTATGCCAAGGACCTGCTCGCCGCCCGCGGCGCCCGCTCGGTCCGGGTTTGCGTGATGCTCGAAAAGCCCGGCAAGCGGGCGGTGAATATCACGCCAGACTATGTGGGCTTCACCTGTCCGGACCTCTTCGTTGTTGGCTATGGCATGGACGTCGCCCATTCTTGGCGGCAACTGCCCTTTGTCGGTGTGATCGAGAGCTGATCCATGGCGCGTCTGCTTGTTGCGGAAGATGACGAACCGGTCCGCGCCTTCGTGCGCAGGGCCCTCGAGATCGATGGCCACACCGTGGTGGAGGCCCGCGACGGCGCGGAAGCGCTCGAAATCCTTGAGCGTCAGGCAGGAGCCTTCGATCTTCTCCTCACCGATATCCGCATGCCCCTCATGGACGGCATCGCGCTGGCCCTTGCTGCAGCGCCACAATTTCCCCATCTCGTGATCCTGCTGATGACCGGCTTTGCCGATCAGCGCGAACGCGCCCACGGGCTCGACGCGCTCATCCACGATGTCGTGGCAAAGCCTTTTTCGCTGTCGGAGATCCGCAGCAAGGTCAAAGAGGCCCTGGCGGCGGGGCCGAAGCGCCCCAGCGCCTGATCAAAGCGCCTCGGTCGAATTCCCTTAATCGCCTCAAACGCGCCCCAAAGCGGTCACGGTGCACTGCGAAACACAGCCTTAAGGCTGGGTTAACCCTATTGCCCTAACATCCGGACTAGGCGGCGCATGGGCATTTGGCGCTTCCTTGTAACGGGTCAGGAGTACGGACCATGACGACTGCGCGACCGCTTCTGGGGGCTATGGCTCTCTCAACCCTGGCGATCTTCGGCTCGGCCGGTTTTGCGATCTTCAAGATCGTTGAATTCGTCGTCGGCTGATCGCCAAAGCCCGATAAAGCCCGCCACCACGTTTTAAGCCGGCGATCCCTATCGTATCGCCGCGTGGACGAGATTGCTCAAGCGATCCATCCGGGCGAGATGCCAGTCCACATCCGCCTGCCGCGCATTGGCGATGAAGGCGAAGGATACGCCGCTCGCCGGATCCCCCCAACAATAGCTGCTGCCGACCCCGCCATGGCCAAAGGTGGAGGGATGAGCGAGCGACCCAAGCCCACGAGCGCCGTCGGTCGTGCCGCGCGCATGGGGCCCAAGCCCCCGGTGCATCGGCAGCCCTTGCGCAAGATCCACCCGGTCGCCGGTGAAATTGCGCGTCACATAGGCCATCACCCGCGGCGCCACCAAGGGCCGCCCCTGACCGATCAGCGACTGATAAAATAGCGCCATGGCCCGCGCGGTGGCATAGCCGCCGCCGCCCGGCACCCCCGCCTCATAATGCGCCTTGGAACATTCGGGCTGGCGAGCCACGAAGCCTTGCGGAGAGGGATCATAGATATCGGCCACACGCGCCTGTTCGCTTGAGGGAACGCCGATGAAAAGGTCCTTTTCCAGCCCGAGCGGCTTGATCACGCGGTCGCGAATGAAGGCACGGTGATCGTCGCCCGTAACAGCCCGAATGAGCGCTGCCGCCACCCAATGGGCGGCCAGTGCATGGTAATGCACGACCGAGCCCGGCGTGGTCTCCAACGAGAAGCCGCACACCGTCGCGCGCAACAGTGCCGGGTCCTCCCAGGCCGCCTCCGGCACGACTGCATTGGGAAAGCCGCCCTGATGGGTGAGAAGCTGGATCACTGTGATGCCGCCTTTGCCGTTGGCGGCAAAGTCCGGCATGTGTTGGGCAATGCGATCTTCAAACCGCAAACGCCCTTCCTCGACCAAAAGCCAGAGAGCCGCCGCCGTCACCACCTTGGTGTTGGAATAGAGCAGCCACAGCGTCTTCAGATCAGCCGGCGTGCCGAGCCGCGCCTCGCCGAACACGCGCTCCAGCACTACCTCGCCCCGATGGGCGACCGCCAGCGTCGCACCGGGTTGCCGCCCCTCGGCCATATGGGCCTCGATAAGGGCAACGGCACGATTGAGTGCGGAGAGATCAAGGGACGAGGTCATGCGAGGCGGGCTCCAAAGGATGCGCGCAATCAAGCGGAAAGTGCTGCATCGCGAAACTCTTTTTGCCACATGGCTGCCTCGACGGGCGATCCTTAAGCAACAAGCACAGAAGTCCGCCACGGGCGGCAGTTGTCATCGGCCTGTCTTTTTGGATTGCTCAAAGTCGGCTACGGGCTAGGAGAGCCTGACGGCGGTCCGCTCGGCAGTGGCCAGAGTTGACAGCGGTCAATCCTTATTGCAAATGATTTGCAAGTGCAGATGTGGAGCGCGGATGGTGGCAGGTTCGGTGAGGCGAGTGTTTGATGACCTTACCGGTGCAGCCATGATGGTCGCGGCGGCCCTTGTCGTAGCCGCTCCAGCAGCGGCTCAGAGCCCGCAAACGCCTCAAGACCCCCCCGCCGCCGATCGGACGCCTGAAGCCTTCGCGATACACGCCCAGTCAACCGCCATTGTTCAGGGCCTGCCGGCCTTCCGCGCGCGCTACACCGGCCAGAACAGCCTTTATCCCAATGGGCTCGCCCGCCAATCCACCAGCATCACCGGGTTTTTTAGCGTGCGCCTGCCCTGGGAAGGCGGCGAGCTCCACGTGAACCCGGAATTTTTCCAAGGCTTCGGCATTGGCAACACGCTCGGCATCGCCGGCTTTGTGAATGGCGATGCCCAAAAGGCAGGCTCCAATGCCGGCGTCTTCTATCTGGCACGCGGCTACATCCGCCAGACCTTTGCGCTGGGGGCTGACCGCGAATGGCAAGAGGGTGCGGCCAACCAATTGGCGGGCTTCATCCCGACCCAAAGGGTGACGATTTCGGTCGGCCGATTTGCCGGCGTCGATTTCTTCCAGACCAGCGCCTATGCGGGCGATTCCCGCCGGCAATTCATGAACTGGTCGATTTGGGGCCCAACATCATCGGATCTGGCCGCCAATATTCGCGGTTATGTCGAGGGCGCGGTGGTGGAGGTGACCCCCTTCGCTGGCACCACCTTCCGTTATGGTGCGCTCTTGATGCCAACCCAGCCCAATGGGTCAAATCTCGCGCTGAAGCTGAACAATATCAGCCACGTCTTCGAGATCGCCCATCAGCACAACTGGTTTGGGCGGCCGGGCGCCATCAAGCCCTATTTCTTCTACACCAATGGCACCATGGGCCGGTTCAATCAGGCCCTGAGCCTTGCCGCGACCGGCCTAGACCCTGATGACGCCATCGCCACCACGCGCCGCTTCGGCAATGTCAAATGGGGCTTCGGCCTCTTGGTCGACCAAGAGCTAACCGACCATATCGGTGTCTTCGCTCGCATGGGCTGGAATGACGGCAAGACCGAGAGCTATGCCTTCACGCAAGTGGACCGCGCCTTTGCCGCCGGCATCAGCGTGAAGGGCGATCTCTGGCGTATGCCCGGCCATACCTTCGGCCTTGCCGTTGTCCAGAACAACCTCTCAGGCGCCCATTCGCGCTTCCTGGCCGCCGGCGGCACCGGCATCATCCTCGGTGACGGCGCGCTGAATTATGGCTCGGAGCGCATCATCGAGACCTATTACGATCTGCCCGTCTACAAGGACAATGTGTTCCTGGCGGCGAATTATCAGTTCATCTCGAACCCCGGCTATAACCGCGACCGTGGCCCCGCCCATGTCTTCGGCATGAGGCTGCACGCGCGCTACTAAGCGCGGCGTCTTACGGTTCGAGTTCCGTATCCCAGTAGAGATAGTCCATCCAGCTATCGTGCAGATAGTTGGGCGGGAACAACCGGCCGGACGTGTGCAGGTCCTGAACGCTCGGCGCATAGGGGTAGCGCATGGGGAACATGCCGGCTTCACGCGCAAGCTTTGCCCCCTTGCGCAGGTTACAGGGCGCGCAAGCGGTCACCACATTGTCCCAGGTGGTCTGCCCACCCTTCGCGCGGGGGATCAAATGGTCGAAGGTCAGATCATCCGGGCTGCCGCAATATTGGCAGCGGAACCGATCACGCAGGAACACATTGAACCGGGTGAAGGCGGGGTTGCGCGTCGGCTTCACATAGGTCTTCAGCGAGACAACACTTGGCAGTTGCATCTCGAAGCTCGGGGAGCGGATCGCCTTCTCGTAGAAGGAGACCACCGTCACGCGGTCGAGGAACACGGCCTTGATCGTATCTTGCCAGGACCAGAGCGAGAGAGGGTAATAGCTCAACGGGCGGTAATCCGCGTTGAGCACCAAGGCCGGCCATGTGCCTGGAGATAGCGGCGTTGCGCTCGCCAACTCCTCGGATGCAACGGCGACCGTCAAGAAAAACTCCCTGCGACCTACCTACGCTGATTCGCCGATCTCTCGACCGACCCCTTAATATTACGCTCTCTATGTCGTTCTTGTGAAGCCAGTGGCACCACGCCCTTGCGAAACACGATGTCCTACACGGGCTCAGCGTTTTTCGCCGCGCGTTTCGCCCCATAATGGGCCCATAAAAGCCGTGCCGCGACAGCGCGATAGGGCCGCCAGCGCTCGGCGAGCGGACCCATCTCCTTCACGCTCGGCCGCACGCCTAAGCCCAGCACATCGGCCGCCCCGATCTGCAACGCGAGATCGCCGGCCGGCCAGGCATCGGTATGGCCGAGGCAGGAGAGGAGATAGATATCAGCCGTCCAGGGACCGATGCCCTTGACCTTGACCATGGCGGCAACTGCCTCTTCCGCGCTTCGATGTTCGAGGCCGTCGAGATCAAGCGCGCCGCTCGCGACTGCCTCGGCAATGGCGCGCATCGTCCGCATTTTCGGGCGCGAGAGGCCGGCCGCCCGCATATCGTCTTCGGTCGCGCCCAGAAACGCCTCGGGCGTCACTGCGCCAAAGACGCGCTCGACCTTGGCCCAGATCGCGCGGCCCGCATCGGTCGAGATCTGCTGAAACACCACGATCTGGGCCAAGCCCTCGAAGCCCGGCGCACGCCGGCGCAAGGGCGGCGGCCCGATCTCGCCGAGAACGCGGGCCATATGCTCGCATTGGCTGCTCAGCGCGGTAAGGGCGGTGTGAAGATCGTGCTCGGTTTCGATGCGCATGGGGTGTATTGGCCTCGCAGCCCAGCATAGGCTGGAAGCCACCGAAAAGGCCACCGAAGGAGAACAGGTTCTGCCCGCGCTGCGCTTCGCCCCCAGCCCCAATGGCCCGCTGCATCTCGGCCATGCGCTCTCAGCGATTGAGTATGCACGCCTCGCTAAGCTGCTGCACGGGCGCTTCCTGGTGCGCATCGAGGATGTGGACCAGACCCGCTGCCGGCCGGAATTTGAGGCCTCAATCTATGACGATCTCGCCATGCTTGGTCTTGCCTGGGAACAACCGGTTCGGCGCCAGTCGGAGCACTTGAGCGACTATGCGGCAGCCCTCGACCGCCTCACGGCCATGGGCCTCATCTATCCGAGCTTTGAAAGCCGGGGCGAACTCAAGGCGCTCGCTAGCGCCCATGAGGCCGCAACCGGTACACCCGCGCCCCGCGATCCCGATGGCGCGCTCATTTACCGGCGCACAAGCGGCCGGATGAGCCCCGATAAGGAAGCCGCACGCATGGCCTCCGGCGCGCCCTTCGCGCTCAGGCTCGATATGGCGAGCGCGCTCAAAACCGTGACCAATCCCCTCACCTGGACCGAAGTGGATGACCACGGGGAGCCGGTCCGCACGGTTGACGCCGACCCCGCCGCCTGGGGCGATGTCATCCTTGCCCGCAAGGAAGTGCCCACTAGCTATCACCTCTCGGTCGTGGTGGATGATGCGATCCAAGGGATCAGTAATGTGGTGCGCGGCGAAGACTTATTTGCCGCAACCGCCGTCCATCGGCTCTTGCAGCAACTGTTGGGCCTGCCCGAGCCGCTCTATCGGCACCATCGTCTGGTGCTTGGCATTGACGGTCGAAAGCTCTCGAAAAGCGAGGGCGCCACGGGCCTTGGCGCTCTCCGTGCTGCAGGCCTCAGCCCAGCGGATGTCAGGCGCCAGATCGGCATCGCCGACAGCGAAACATCCTGAGCCCCGGCCATACCGCGCGCGGGGGCGTCGGCCCTCTCGCGCCAACCGCACATCAGCTGCGCCAAACGCCGTTCAACACAAGCCTTGTGTCATTCACCCGATCCTTGGCACAGTCTGCGAGTTGAGCCGCGAGCGCGCGGGAAACAAGGGGGCGCCCATGATGCCGGATCCGATTGTTATCGTCGCCACCGTGCTCCTAATGCTGCCCATGGCCTATTTCCTCATGGCAGCGCCGGCTTTCCTGCTGGTGAAGCTCGACATTCCCGCCGTCACCCAGCTACTGCGGGTGCTCTTCAGCGCCTATTATCTTGTGCTGGCCATAGCAGCGAGCGCGGGCACCCTCGGCTTCCTGATGGTCGGCAGGATAACGCCGGCCCTCGCCATCGGCCTCATCGCAGCGCTTGCGGTGGTCGCGCGGCGCTGGTTCTTAGAGCAGATCGACCGGGAGATCAGCCTTCGCGATGCGGGAGACGCGGAAGCGGTGTGGCGCCTGAGAAAGCTTCACTGGGGCGGCATGCTGTGCAACGCAGTTCAGCTCGGCGTCGTCATCGCCGGCATCCCCTATTTGGTCGCACCGACCTGAAAAAACGCGAGGATCAGCCGCGCGGCAGGGCGCTCACAGCCGCCTGCGGACGCGGGGTCGGCACGGGCGCCGGCGCAATCGTCACGGGATCCGACACCGGCTGAGGGGTTGCCTCGGGTGCCGCCCCGACAAGACGCGAGAACCACGAGCCGCTTTCGGCCGGAGCAGCCGCTGCAGTTTGCGGCGCGGCAACCGGTGCGGCGGTCGTAGCCGGCACGGCATCAGCCGCTGCCCGCTGCACGACGGAGCCAGCCGGTAAGCTCGCCTGCGGGCGCGGCACGGGCACAGGCGCCGGCGTCATGGTGACAGCGGCAGCCGGAGGGGCAGAGGCCACAGGTTCAGCCGGTGCAGCCCCCGTCAGGCGCGAGAACCACGAACCGCCGGTTGAGGCCGAGGCCGTTTCGGTCGCGGGCGCAGTCGTCGCAGGCGCCGCATCGGCAGCCGCACGCTGAACTGTGGAGGTCCCGGCATCCGCTGCAATCGCGATACGATTGGGCGCAGGCACCGGCACGGGCGCCGCGAACAAGGCCTGCGGGGCCGCTTCGCTCGGCGCTGCCGCGAAAGCCTGAGCGGCCGCCGGCAAGGGCGCCTCGGCATCGCGCGGACGGCCGAGCACCTGAACGAGTTCCGGCGACGACTGATCGGAGGCGAGCGCCGCCAAGAGGTTCGAGCGCGTCTCGCCAACCCGGATCGGACGACCCTGATGGCGATCAGCGAAACGGGCATGCGTGCCGCCGTCAATATTGGAGCGCGGCGGTGCTGCCGGAACCATATGCGCGAGGCGCGAGATTGCTGCCATGTCGCGGGCATGCTTGGCGGCAACCGCACGGGCAATGCCAGCCGGCACTACATAGCTCGGGCAGCGACCGGCCGCCGCAAAGGTCGGCCGCTCCGCCGTATCGGCGCTCACCGCCGTATAGCGGGTGGGGGCCGCGCGGGTCACCGGCGCTGCCGTCGTGATCGGCTGCGAGGTCAAGGTCGAAGGCGCAGACGAGGCCGGCGACACGCCGCCCGAAGCCGAGCCCGGCGTGGTCGCAGGCGTCACGCGGGTCGAGGTCGGGCCACGGGTCGTGGTGATGCCGGCCCAGGGGTCGTTGATCTGGCGCGCCATCTCACGCGGCTCACCGAAGGAGGCGGCCGCCGCCGCCCGCGTCACCGGCACTTCGGCCTGCGCGAGCGTCGAATTGGGCGCCACCGCATTGAACACATAATTGCGCTCGCAGACATCCACCTGCGGCTCCAAGCGGGTCACCTCGAAATGGTCGTGGCCCTGCTTCAGCTGCTTCCAGAACGCCATGTGGGGGCTTGCCCGATGGCGCGCGAAATTCTCAGGCGTCATGCGGAACGGATAGGCCTGCACCTGGAACGAGGGCTGGCCGGCGCTGAGCGCTTCGCGGGCGAGCGCATAGACTTCGGCAATCGCCTCATCCGTCATCGCGTAGCAGCCGCGCGACGAACAATCGCCATGCACCATCAGGTGCGACCCGGTCCGCCCGTAAGAGCGATCATAGGCATTGGGGAAGCCGAGATTGAACGACAGGAAATAAGACGACTGCGGGTTCATCTGGCTCGGATTGATATTGTAGAAGCCTTCCGGCGCTTGCCGGTCGCCTTCCCTGATCTTCGGCCCGAGATCGCCGGAATATTTGCAGATCGGATAGGTCTTGAAGAGCGCGTAGCGACCGTTGCGGTCGACCTTCCACACCTCAAGCTCGGCTTCCTGCTTGTAAATGCGCATCAGCACAGGCGAGGCGCGGGTCATGCCCTTGGTGTCAAGCTCGGCCATCACGGCCTGCGACAGCGGGATATTGCCGCGATTGGGCGTGTTGCGGGAAACGGTTGTCTCTTGGCAGGCGGCAAGCGCCAGGGCCATCACCGCAGTTGCGGCCATCAACCGCAGACGGGAACCCTGAAAAACCGGTGATGTGCGTTCGGCCTTGAGCAACACTGCACTCCCACACTTGCGCGATAATCCCGCGCCCGACATCCGCTCAGTCTTGAACCCGCGATCCCTAATGAAACCTTGCTTTTGACCGATAGCGTCACCGGACCCTTACCGCAAGGTCGTCGAATTCAGCCCACAGGGTTAACATTTGACTCACGCTTGCACCACCCCGGCAGCGCAACAAACAATCACACCATCGTGCGTCCGATGGCGAGAAACTTCTCGCGTCGCAGCCGCCGAACCTCATCACCTGGAAGCCCTTCGAAAGCTTTCAAGGCCGCTTCCACCATATCGCCCACCCGGGTGATGGCGGCCTGGGGGTCGCGATGGGCGCCACCCACCGGTTCCGGCACGATGGCGTCAATCACACCGAAACGCATCAAGTCCTGGGCTGTGATCCGCATATTGGTCGCGGCTTCCTGCGCTTTTGCAGTGTCGCGCCAAAGGATTGACGCTGCACCCTCAGGCGAAATCACGCTGTAAATCGCATGTTCCAGCATCAAGACGCGGCTTGCCGTCGCAATCGCGATGGCACCGCCCGAACCGCCCTCGCCGATGACGACGGAGACATTGGGCACGCTCAGCCCAAGGCTCGCATCCGTTGACCGTGCAATGGCTTCAGCCTGACCGCGCTCTTCCGCATCGATGCCGGGATAGGCGCCGGCAGTATCCACAAAAGAAATGACGGGGATGTCGAAACGCGCCGCCGTTTCCATCAGGCGCACCGCTTTGCGATAGCCCTCGGGCCGCGACATGCCGAAATTATGCCTGATGCGGCTCTCCGTGGAATTGCCACGTTCCTGGCCCATCACACAGATGGAGCGACCGCGAAACCGGCCGAAGCCACCGACAATCGCCTCATCCTCGCCGAACACGCGATCGCCGGCCATGAGGGTGAAATCCTCCACCAGCGAGGCGATATAATCGAGGGTATGGGGACGCGCGGGATGGCGGGCGACCTGCGCCTTCTGCCAGGGGGTCAGTGTCGCGTAGAGATCTTTCAGCGCGACAACAACCTTCTGCTCAAGCTTGGTTGCTTCGTCACCGATGGCGGTCGAGCCATTTTTTGCGGCGACCTCCCGCAACTCGTCAATTTTCGACTCGATCTCGGCGATCGGTTTCTCGAAATCCAGATAACTGCGCATCGGGAATGAAGAGCCGTGGTTATGGGCGGCGGCGATCAAGCCACTCGGAGCGCCGGAGATGGCCCTTGGGGGGGGTGAAAGTCAAGGGAAGGCCGCGAAGTCACTCTTCAGCCAGCGGATGAAGATCACGCACCATGGCGGTCAGTCGCTCGTCCAGCACATGGGTATAGATCTGCGTGGTCGCGATATCGGCATGCCCCAGCAATTGCTGCACTGAGCGAAGATCAGCCCCGTTCTGCAGGAGATGACTAGCAAAAGCGTGGCGCAGCACGTGGGGGCTCACCGCTTCTGATGAGAGGCCTGCCGCACTCGCGACCCCCTTCAACTCACGCCCCACATGCTGGCGCGTGAGATGGCCGGTATCGCCATGGGAGGGGAACAGCCATTTGGACGGCCCGAGCCCCGCCTGATCGCGCAGCGCGAGATAGAGGGCGGTTGCGCGTTTGGCCGCCTCGTTCAGCGGCACCATCCGCTCCTTATTGCCCTTGCCGCGCACCAGAATGAAACGCTGGTCGCGCCGTGCCGCTGCAACCGGCAGGCTGATCAGCTCGGAGACCCGCAGGCCCGAGGCATAGAGAAGCTCGAGGAGACAGGAGAGGCGCGCCGCCCGCAGCCGCTCAGAGATGGGCCGCGTCTCATCCGCGATCCCCTCCTGCGCCACGCTCAACAGGCGGTCGACATCGTCAACGCTCATCACCCTAGGCAGAGGCCTGCCGCGCTTTGGCCCCTCTAGCACGGCGGCGGGATCTTCGGTCGCGACCCCTTCCGCATAGAGGAAGCGGTGAAACTGGCGCACCGCCGACAGCCGTCGGGCAATGGAGGCACTCTTCAAGCCCTCCGCATCGCAGGCGGCGAGAAAGGCACGCACATGTTCGGTTGTCGCGGCGAGCGGACCCACTTTGCGAGCGGACAAGAAAGCCACGTAGCCGTCGAGATCGCGCCGATAAGCCTCAAGGGTGTTTTTGGCGGCCCCCCGTTCAGCGGCCATCATGTCGAGGAACAGCGCAATCGCGCCCTCGCCCGTCATCTCAGCGCCTCGGCTGCAGACGGTCCTGCGCGATCGGGATGGTCATGTCGCGTGGTTCCGGATCGACGAAGGTGACGAGCGCCACCATGCCCGCGAAGCCAAGGCCCGCAAGCACAGCGATGATCGCAAAGAATCGGAACAGTGTCGGCATGGAAGGTCCGCTAGGAATCGCGCGAGACTGACCATGAAGTGGCGCTGCGTGCAACACTTGTAAAGTGCGCCGCAATCTCAGAAAGCGAGCAACCCTAAGCGCGCCGTCCATCAGACCGCATGGACAAATGCCCGCGCCTGCCCTCATGTCGCTCGCAACAGGCAGCGTGATGCTGCAAGCCCGTTGCCCGTGAGGCCCGACACCATGACCGCGACCGCCAGCCCCTCGACAGCGACCACGCTTGATCCCGCCGAGATCGAAAAGTTCTCGCGCCTTGCCGCGGAATGGTGGAACCCCAAGGGCAAGATGGGCGTGCTCCACAAGTTCAATCCCGTGCGGCTCACCTATATTCGCGACACGGTCGCCGCCCATTTCGGTCGCGACGCCCGGGGCATGCGCCCCCTCGACGGGCTGTCGCTCGTGGATATCGGCTGCGGCGGCGGGCTCCTCTGCGAGCCGCTCGCCCGCATGGGCGCGACCGTCACCGGCATCGATCCCGCCCGCGCCAATGTGGAAACAGCCAAGATCCATGCCGGCCAGTCCGGCGTGCCCGTCGACTATCGCGCGACCAATGCGGAAACGCTCGCCGCCGAAGGCCAGAGCTTCGACGTGGTGCTCGCCATGGAAGTGGTCGAGCATGTTGCCGACGTGCCGCTTTTTGTGAAAACCTGCTGCGACCTCGTCAAACCCGGCGGCCTCCTGTTCATGGCCACCATCAACCGCACGCTGAAAAGCTATGCGCTCGCCATTGTCGGCGCTGAATATGTGTTGCGCTGGCTGCCGCGCGGCACCCACGACTGGCAAAAATTCGTCACTCCCGCAGAGCTTGACGAGGCCATTGCGAGCGGCGGCATGGGCATCTTCGACACCAAGGGCGTCTGGTACAATGTGCTCCGCGACAGCTGGGACGAAACCCGCGACACCGACGTCAACTATATGGTCGCCGCCGCGAAAGCGCGCTGAGCATCGGGCTCGTCACACCCGATAGGTGAGGTCCCATTTTTCCGGCACCGGCCCGCCCTTGAAATCGGGTCGGCCCAGCGCCTGAATGTCAGGCGCGCGCAAAATCTGGCGCAGGATTTCCGGCACCATGACGCTTGCGACACCGCGCCCGAGGCATTCGTGGAGGCCGAAGCCGAACGTAAACGTCTCGGTCGGCGCGCGTGCCGGGTCGAAGGCCTCGGCTTCAGGCACATTCAAGGGATCGAACATGGCGCTGTGGGTCACCGCGAGCACAGTCGCGCCCACCGGGATCGTCGTTTCAAACGGCGTTCCCACAGCCATGGCCATGGGCGCGTGACAGGTGCGGAAGAAGTAAGGAAAGGCCGGGCGGAAGCGCAAGGCCTCGAACACATATCCGTCGAAAGCAGCGGTATCCTCAGACTTTGCCGCCGCAATCGCGCGGGCCAGGAGCGCCGGATCTCGGGTGAGAGTGTCGAGCGCATTCACCGTGGTGTGGGAGGTGGTCTCCACCGCACCGATGAGTAGCCCGCCCACATTAAAAACGACGTCCTTCAACGAAAAACGCACCGCGCCCGAGCGCGACAAGCGCACGATGCGTGACACCACATCCTTGCCCCGCCACCCGACCAGCGAGGCAAGCCAGCGCCTCGCCACGAGGAAGCCGACATGGATGGCGAGGCCCACATTGGCCTCGTTGCGCTTAGCGACGATTGCAGCGGGATCGGCCACCACGATGTCGTCAAAGGGCTGATTCCAAAATGCATCCTGCTGGTTCCAGTAAGACCATTCCTGCAACCGCTCGGCTTTGATGCTGCTAAACCCAAACCAGGTTTGGACGAGCGCAATCGGCACCGCGCGGCTCAACCCAGAGATCATCTCAATGCGCCCGCCGCCCGCCGCCAAGCGCTTAGCGGTTTCAGCCGCCACCCATTCCCTGATCTTCGGCAAGTCCTCCCGATCCAGCACCGTTTTCATCAGCGACTTTTCCCGCCAATGAACCGCCGTATCGTCCTGCGCCATGAAATAACCGCCCTGTTTGGGCTTCTCGAGGTCAACAACGAAGACATCGTGGCTCCGCAAAACCCGCGTACAGTCAGCGTGACGAAACAAAAGCGTCAGTTCGGGTAAGGCGAGAACCGGGCTTTCAACCCGCATTTCAGCGAAGAATGGCTGCGGCTCGGTGAAGAGCCAGTGACGCACCAGGCGCCAACGATTTGCTTCCGGCTCGCTTTTGAGGCGTTCGAGATAGTGACCCATGCCACGCACTCCTCGCTGGATAGGGGATAGGATTGGCGGAGCCCGCACGGCCATCCTCGGCCAGGGCTCATCCCAAGATTTATGATTTCCATAACGAGCATGTTGATTATCGATGCTCTTGTAAATAGTATTCCTCGTCCATCCTCCACTGCACAGCGGGAGTAGGCGATGCTGAACCTTGATGACCTTCGCGGAGGGCTGAAGGCAGCCCGGCACGCTCTCATGGCCGTCTGGTTGGCCGGCCTCATCATACCGGGTGCGGCGCGCGCGCAGCCAGCGGCCGACCTTCTCGATCAAGGCTGGACACCTGAGTTCATTCAGCGCTGGAGCTACGCCTCTCAGGGCTCACGCCTCATGCCCATGTCGTGGTTGCGCGCCCTTGAGCAGGCCGACAAGCCGGCGCCCTTCCTTGATCGCGCCTTCATGGCAAGCCTTGGCTATTTGCCGGGCGAGAGCGCGGATGGGACCCCTTTGGAGCTTCCGATTGGCTTTGCCATCGACAGCCAGGATAGCGGCAACTTTGCCCGCACGGGGTTCACCTGGTTTGCCGGGCAAGGGTCGTCCGAGGACTGGGTCGGCATGAATTGTGCGGCCTGCCACACCGGGCAGATCACCTTTGGCGCGGCCACCTTGCGCGTTCAGGGGGCGCCCGGGCGCGGCAATTTCCAGGTGCTGATGGAGCAGTTGATTGCAGCCCTTGCGGCAACGCGAGCGGATAATGCCAAGTTTACCCGCTTTGCTGCGGCCGTTTTGGGGAGCAACAACAGCGCCGCCAATCGCAATACCCTGCGCAATGCGCTCGGCACGCATCTGCAATGGGTGCAGAAGGTAGAGACCACCAGCCGCTCGGGGCTACGCTATGGCTTCGGTCGCCTCGACGCCATCGGCCATATTCTCAATAAGGTCGCCCTGCTGCTCGATGAGCGCAACGCTGCGGCGCGCCCCGCCGATGCCCCGGTGAGCTATCCCCAGATTTGGAACGCGCCGCAGCATGATTTCGTGCAATGGAACGGCATTGCCGGCAATCAGCCAACCTCAACGCCGACCTGGATCCTGTCTTCCATCAGCGACAGCCCCTTTGACATCGGTGCGCTGGGTCGCAATGCCGGCGAGGTGATTGGCGTTTTTGGGGACGTGAATACCGCCAGCCGTGGCCTCTTCTTAGGCGGCGTCCGTTCCAGCCTGAACATCCGCAACCTCGTTCTGATGGAACAGGCGCTCGACCGGTTGCGGTCACCGCGATGGCCCGAAACAGTGCTCGGGCCCATCGATGCCGCGGCACGACAGCGCGGCGACGAACTCTTCGACGCCCGCTGCAAGACTTGCCACGCGCCACTCGCGCGAGACGACCTGACATCCAGGATCACCGCGCAAATGGCCCCGGCCACGGCCAAGAACCGACCTGCACCCGCCGATCTGCGCGGCCGGAGCGTGACCGGTCCGTCGCTGACGGATCCCGCCATGGTCTGCAATACCGCAACCTTTCAAGCGCGCTCTGGCTTTCTGGCCGGCACACAACCCGTGAACTCGCCGACCCCCTCAGTGCGTGTTCAAGCCGTTGATAGCGGCGAAGTGCTGTTGTCCGGTCTTGTGCGGGCCGCACTGGTTTCAAAAGTCAGGGAGATCGGCGAAACCGCCGTGGCACTCAGGTTCGGTTTCGACGCGATGGATGTGGTTATGCCGCGACCGCAGGCGAGGCGTACAACCGTAAGCCCGTCCCTCGCGCCGCAGGGGCGTGACGACCGGTGCCTCAGCACGCCCAATGTGCTGATCGCCTATAAGGCGCGCCCCTTGAACGGCATTTGGGCGACCGCCCCCTATCTGCACAATGGCTCGGTGATCTCGCTCTATGAATTGCTGCTGCCCCCTGACCAGCGGCGCAAAACCTTCTTCACTGGCACCTCCCGCTTCGACCCCCGAAATGTCGGCTTCGTGCCGGATCAAGCGGCCGACAACCCCTTCCGCTTCTCGACCGTGGACGCCACTGGCCGGCCGCTGCGGGGGAATTCCAATGCGGGCCATGATTACGGCAATGCGCAATTGACCGAGCAGAACCGTCGCGATCTCGTGGAGTATTTAAAGAGCCTTTGACGGCGGTGGGCGCGGCCCCTAGGCGCGAGCTCTTGGGGTCGAGGCGGAGCCGTTAGGGCGGCCGGGCAATCAAGGCGCGCCGGGCTAAGACGCGAAGGTCAGGAGCCAATTGGCCTAGAGGAGGGCCGCACATAATCGCGCCTCGCGCCACCTCGCGTCCTTCTCCTCTTTTCTTGGCCTCCCCTTTTCTCGGCCTCCCCTTTTCTTGGCCCCGTCCCTCGCGCTAAACCAGCGAGATGACCCCTGATCACCGTCCAGCCCTCGGCGCTGTTCGCCGTTCTTTTGCGCCGTGGGAGGATGCGAGCACGGTGCCGCTCGTGCGCTTTGAGGCGGTGACCAAGCGCTATGGTGCGGAGACTGCCGTCGATCAGGTAAGCCTCGACATTTATGAGCGCGAATTCTTCGCCCTCCTTGGCCCCTCCGGCTGCGGCAAAACCACGCTCATGCGCATGCTCGCGGGCTTTGAGACGCCGAGCGCCGGGCGCGTGACCCTGGGTGGCCGCGATCTCGTGGGCGAGCCCGCACACCTCCGCGCGGTCAATATGATGTTCCAGTCCTATGCGCTGTTTCCGCATATGACGGTGGCGAAAAACATCGCCTTCGGCCTGGAAATGGAGGGTCTCGGCAAACCTGAGATTGCCGCACGCCTCGAGGCGATCCTGGCGCTCGTAAAGCTTGAGGCTTTTGCCACCCGCAAACCCCATCAGCTCTCGGGCGGCCAGCGGCAGCGCGTGGCGCTTGCCCGCGCGCTGATCAAACGGCCGAAGGTGCTGCTCCTCGACGAGCCGCTGGGCGCCCTTGATCGCAAGCTGCGCGAGGAAACCCAATTCGAGCTGATGGCACTCCAAGAAAGCCTCGGCCTCACCTTCATCGTCGTCACCCACGATCAGGACGAGGCCATGACCATGGCGACCCGCATCGCCGTGATGGAGAAGGGCCGCATTGCCCAGGTGGCCCCGCCCGCCGTGATCTATGAGGCGCCAAGCACCCGCTATGTCGCAGGCTTTATCGGCGACATTAATCTGGTGGAGGGCGTCGTCACTCATCATGAGGCTGCCCTCGCGCAGGTGGAAACCGCTCTTGGGTCCTTTGCCATCGAAACACATCTGGATGTGGTGGTCGGACAAGCTGTGGCGGTTGCCTGGCGACCGGAAAAAACCCGGATTGTCGGTGGGGAGGAGGCCATTGCCGGCGGGCCGACTGTGCTGCCCGGCATCGTCCACGACATCGGCTATCTCGGCGACTGGAGCACCTTTAGGGTGACGGTCGGCGACATAACGCTGCGGGCAGCCGTTGCCAATTCCGCGCGCCGCGCCGCCAATCCGCTCTCGCCCGGCGACGCCGTGCGCTTGGTCGTTGCCTCCGACGCGACGATCCTACTCACGCGTTAGTCCAATCCATCACCGCGACGCGGGGCCTGCCATCACGCGCTTTCACTTGTCGGACGACGAAAGCCGGGCGAGGCTGAGGATGAAACCGTGACCGGGGACAAGCCTATGCCCGCACCGACCATCGCTGACCGCCGCGAGCGCTTTCGCGCCCTGCACGAGAGCGTCTGCTTCCTCATCCCCAATCCCTGGGATGTCGGCTCCGCCGTCCTTTTGGAGAATCTCGGCTTTCCGGCGCTCGCGTCGACATCGGCGGGCTTTGCCTGGACCCGCGCCAAGGCTGATGGCGCCGCCAGCCGCGACGAGGTGATCGACCACCTCGCCGATCTCGTGGCGCACACGACCGTGCCCATCAATGCCGACTACGAAAACGCCTATGCCCACGCCCCCGCCGATGTGGCGGCAAGCGTCGTGGCCGCGGCCAAAAGCGGCATTGCCGGCCTATCGGTGGAAGACAATACGGGTGACGCTGCCAACCCGCTCTACGGTTTCGATGAGGCGGTCGCGCGGGTGAAGGCTGCAGCCGATGCCCTCAAGGGCACGGGCGTGCTGCTCACCGCGCGCTGCGAGGCGATCCTGCTCGGCCGTCCCGACGGCATGGCCGAAGTGATGCGCCGCCTTCCGGCCTTTGCCGAAGTCGGCGCCGATGTACTCTATGCGCCGGGCTTGCGCGAGCCCGACCAAATCGCGGCGGTCGTGAAGGCTGTGGCACCGAAGCCCGTCAACCTGCTGGTCGGCTGGCCCTCGCCCCTCAGCGTCACGGATATCGAGGCCCTCGGCGTTCGCCGCATCAGCGTCGGCGGCGCGTTGGCGCGCGCGGCCTATGGCGGCATGCTCTCGGTCGCCCGCGACATCATCGGCGCCGGCAGCTTCAAAGGCTTTGCCGGCATCGAACCCTCTGCCGCCATCAACGGCGTCTTCAAAGGACAGGCACCCCAAGCATGATCCCGCAAAGCCCGCTGCCCGTCGGCGCCCCCGTCGACAGCCACCCAGCCCCGCGCCCGGAACGGGTGACCCTCGAGGGTCATTATGGCCGTCTGCGCCCGCTTGACCCCGCCCGCGATGCTGCCGCCCTCTTTGCCCTCTCCCATGGGCCGGACAAAGAGGCGCAATGGGCCTATCTGGGCGCGGGACCCTTTGCGGATGTGGCGAGTTTCACCGCGCAAGTGGAGAAATTTGCGGTGTCTGCCGACCCCTTCTTTTATGCCGTCGCCGATCGCGACGACAAAGCGGTGGGCTGGCTGTCGCTTATGCGCATCGACCCTGCCAACCGGGTCATCGAAGTCGGCTGGATCCTCTATACGCCCGCTCTTCAGCGCACGCCCTTGGCGACGGAAGCGCAGTATTTAATAGCCGGCTATATTTTTGAAGCCCTCGGCTATCGCCGCTATGAGTGGAAGTGCAATGCGCTGAATGCACCGTCCAAGCGCGCCGCCGAGCGTTATGGCTTCACCTATGAGGGCCGCTTCCGCAACCACATGATCGTGAAAGGCCGCAACCGCGACACCGACTGGTATTCCATGCTCGACAGCGAATGGCCCGAGCGGAAGCAAACCTTCACCCGCTGGCTTGACCCCGCCAATTTCGACGCGAATGGCGAGCAAAAGACCCGGTTCGGCAGCGTTTAGGCAGCCAAACGACCTTCGCTCACCGCGTGACAGGCAACGGTGCCAAAGGCATCGGTGATCGGTGCCGGCATCTCGCTACGGCAGCGGTCGTTTGCCAGCGGGCAGCGCGGATTGAACGGACAGCCCGGTGGCGGCGAGATCGGATTGGGGATCTCACCTTCCACGGCTTTGCGCGGCCGGCCCGACATTTCTAAATCCGGTACGGCGTCCAAGAGCATCCGCGTATAGGGATGGCGCGGGTTTTTGAACAATTCTTTAGCCGGCGCAATTTCTACCAAACGCCCGAGATACATGACCCCGATCCGCGTCGCCATATGGCGGACCACCGCGAGATTGTGGGAGATGAAGAGATAGG
>JBAWYY010000008.1:0-20523 GCA_037143285.1 Alphaproteobacteria bacterium
CTCAGGGCCAAACTTGTCGAGTTTGTCGATGGCGCGTAGCACGGCGAGACGGCGGCCGACATTCTCGTCGCCGCCAAGGCCAATCGCCTCCAAGACACCGTCGAGGACCTTGCGGTTGTTGACCTTCACCACATAGTCGCCGCGCGCAATGCCTAGGGCTTCCATGGCATCGGCCGCCATCATGCAGATCTCTGCGTCGGCTGCCGGCGAGGCGGACCCCACCGTATCGGCGTCGAATTGCATGAATTGGCGGAAACGGCCGGGACCCGGCTTCTCATTGCGGAAGACATAGCCCGCGCGGTAGCTGCGATAGGGCTTGGGGAGCGCATCGAAATTCTCAGCGACGTAGCGCGCGAGCGGCGCTGTCAGGTCATAGCGAAGCGATAGCCATTGCTCGTCGTCGTCCTGAAACGAAAAGACGCCTTCGTTGGGGCGATCAAGGTCAGGCAGGAACTTGCCCAGCGCCTCGGTGAATTCGATGGCGGGCGTTTCGACCGCTTCAAAGCCATAGAGCTCATAGACCTTCTGGATGGTGTCCAGCATGGCTTTGGTCGCGGCGATATCGGAGGCGGCGCGATCTTCGAAGCCGCGCGGCAGACGCGCGAGCGGACCGACCCTCTTCTTCGCCGCGTCGGATTTCTGTGATGTGTCGGACTGTTTCGTATCTGACTGTTTCATAGCGGACTTGGAACCCTCGACTGGGTTCGCGGTCTAACGCAGCCTGGATTTGATGTCGACCGCTCGCGGCAATCGATCCCTTTAGCTTCGCGCCTCGTTGCGCGCACGAAACAGGAAATTCCGCTGGAAAGCGGAGGCTTGCTGCTTGGTGCCCAAAAGTGAGGGGGCCGGCGGCGGCATAGCCGGTTCGATGGACGGCGCGTGGATGGCGGGTAGCGCCTCCATCACGCGCTCGGCCGGGAAGGTGACGATCACTTCGGTGCCCTCACGGACCTTGGAGCGGAGCTGGAAGGTGCCGTTATGCATGGTGACGAGACCCTGCACGATAGGCAGGCCGAGGCCTGTGCCCTGTTCCGCGCTCTTAATCGCGTTGGAGCCCTGGCCGAAGTTCGACAGCACGATGGGGATTTCGTCCTCGGGAATGCCAGGTCCCGTGTCGCGAACCGCCACATATTGGCCGCCTGAAGCCGTCCAACCCACTTTCAACGTGATCTCGCCGCCGGCGGGCGTGAACTTGATGGCATTCGACATGAGATTCAGCACGACCTGACGGATCGCGCGCTCGTCGGCCCAGAGCTTCGGCATATTGGGCTCGAACCGCTCGGCAATGGTCACGCCCTTGTTCTTGGCGCGCACTTTCAGGAGGTGGTGGCAATCCTCCACCGCATAGGCGAGCGTCACAGCCTCTTCATTCAGCTCATATTTGCCGGCTTCGATACGGGAGAGGTCGAGGATCTCATTGATCAGCGAGAGCAGGTGCTGCCCGGACGAATGAATGTCATTGGCATATTCCGAATATTGCGGTGACGAATGCGGGCCGAACATCTCGCCCTTCATCACCTCGGAAAAGCCGAGGATCGCGTTGAGGGGGGTGCGAAGCTCGTGGCTCATCTGCGCCAGGAACTGCGATTTGGCGATATTGGCCATTTCAGCGTTCCGCCGGGCTTCGTCGGAATTGACCTTGGCCGTCTCGAGTTCGCCAATCAGCGAATCCTTTTCAGCCTTGGCCTCAACGGTCGCGAGATTGGTTTCGTAGAGACGCTGGGTGACCACGGCGAAGAACGCAAGCGCAAAGCCCGCCATGCCCGCGAGCATGACACCATTGGTCCCATTGATCAGCAGCACATAGCCGATGGCCGCAAGGCTAACCGGGATCGCCGACGCGTATACCGCGCTTGGCAAGGTCGACCCGATCATCGCGGCAATGGCCACCACGATGAGCATGCCGACGAGCAAGAAGGTCGAAGCCTCCGACACTTCGGCGCGCAACACCATGGCAAAGGCCACGGCCCACGCGATCCCTTGAACGGTTTCCGCCATCACGAAGCGATAGCGCCAGCTCTTGAGATCGATGGTGTCAGGCTCCGCCTTCATGAAGCTTCGCGCGAGCATGATCACGAAGAAATGGGCGCAGAGCACGCTGCCGGCTGCGAGCCCGCCAAAGTGAGGGTTGGTGAGCCATGAGATTGCGACACCGGTGGCAATCGCGAGCAGAAAAACGGCGAGACCAGCCGAGAGCTTGGTCTGCGCGAACAAGCGCATCAGTTCGTTGTCGTAGCTGCGCTTGGTGCCCGATGTGGATGTCAGCCGATCACGCGTGTCGCGAACCTGACGGGTCGTGCGACGGCGCTGCGATGCCGCACGGGCAGCGCGATCGGCCTCACGCTCCGCCAGTCTTTCGCCCGCCGTCTGCCCGCTCATCCTGAGCGTACCCTTCCAAACACGTCCTAAGCCTGAATAAAGTGTGGCAGGGATTGATTAACGTCCGGTCGAATATCATGGTGAAGGAAGCGTAAACGGGGTCATAAAGGCACGCGCTATCAATGTTCTTCCGCAAGACTGACCCTAGGAGAACCCGCTTTGGACGAAGGCCTTGGGCCGGTCTCGTTTTGGCGGCTTTCGGGGCGATCATTGCCAGCGCGCTTTATGTGGCCCACCTCCCCATTGCACCCATTACCGTTGCGGGCCTGACCCGTGTGATCGATGGCGATAGCCTGATGGTTGGCGGTACCGAGATACGCCTCTACGGGATCGACGCGCCGGAACTCAATCAGCGCTGTCGGCGTGACGGACGCGACGTGTCTTGCGGCAAAGAGGCGTCGCGCCAGCTTGTGGCGCTTATTGCCGGACAGGTGGTTACCTGCGAGCGACGGGACGTCGATCGCTATTCGCGCACGGTTGCCGTTTGTCGGGCCGGTGGCGTCGATCTCGGCCAATCCATGGTCGCGGCCGGCCATGCGGTGGCGTTCGGAGCCTATGGCCGAGAAGAGTCCAGCGCGCGCGCCGAGCTAAAAGGCATTTGGGCCGGGGACTTCATGCGACCGCGCGACTGGCGCGATCGCGAGCGCCAGCGCTATGGCCAAGGGCTCTAATCCCGACGTTAGACGGCTTTGGCGGTGCGTTCGAACAAGGGAAGCGTCTTGTACTGGCCCTTTGGCGTCAAATAGCCTTCTTCGACCAACTGATCATGGATCGGCTTAGCGAGGTTATAGGCATAGGACCCCGCGTAGAACGCGATCAGACCGCCGGGGCGCGTCTGGCCGGCCAAAAGCTTCACCATCTGGTAGTCGGTGAGTGCGCCATAGACATCGTTCTTCTCAGTTCGGAATTCGCCGACATGGAAGAGGGTCACGATGTCGAACATCGGCAAAAGGCGCGCATCCAGTTGGTAGATGTCGCCAAAAAAGACCTTGTAACCCCAGCCAAGCTCAGGGTTTTCGATGATCATGGTCTCATAGGTCTTGTGTTCGCCTGGCGCCGCCGTGATCCCGAGGATCGCGTTGTTGAGACCCTTCTCCACATTGTGCAGGCCGAGCAAATGATGCCCACCCGTGCCGAAATGGAAGATGGACTTCCCCGTCACATTGTTCTCGTCGAGATAGTCGCAGAAATGGGCATCGCAGGGGCATTCCTTGACGCGAAGATCCCAAAAGTCGTTCCAGATGTGCAGGGTCATGGCCGAGAGCGTTCCTCTTTCTGAAAGGCGGGTCTTATCCCGCAGCAGGCATTGCGGCGGGGTTTAATGTTTCGCTGGCAAGGATGGCGCCTGCCGGTCCACGCGAGAGCGCCAGACGACGATCATGAAGCGATTCAAGTCCTGGGCGCAGGCCAACGCTGATGATGGTCGAGGCTGGAAGCGAGCGCATGAAGGTCCGAAGCAGGGTCGCTTCGCCCGCATCATCAATAGCATTGGTGGCGCCGTCGAGAATGATGATGTCAGGCCGTTGTACGAGAAGGCGCGCAATCGCCAAGCGTTGACGCTCGCCGTTCGACAAGATTTGGTCCCATCGGTCGACCAAGCCTAGCCGCTCGCCAAGATACTCGAGGCCGACGCTCGCCAGCGCTTGAACCAGGACGGGATCCGCTACTTCGGCTGACCGTGCGGGATAAAGAAGCGCATCGCGCAGCGACCCCGTCGGGAGATAAGCGCGTTCCGGGACGAAAACGACGGAAGCACCTGCCGGAAGAGAGATCTGCCCGGAACCCCACGGCCACAGTCCCGCTAAAGCCCGAATAAGGGTCGATTTGCCCGTCCCGCTTTCGCCGGCAATCAGCACCTTTTCACCGGGAGCAATGGTAACGCTCGCCTCCGCAATCAAGATGCGGCCCGCGCGATCGGAAACGGTGAGATGATCAATGACCAGGCCACGCGAGCTTTGGCCGACCAGAGAAATCCCTCCACCGTTGCGGTGGGCAGCACTTTGGTCGACGTCATCGATGGCGTCGGTGAGTTCGGTCACCCGTTGCATCGAAGCATAGCACTGCGCAATGGCGCGGTAGTGGTCGACCAGCCAGGCGATCGCGATCTGGACCTGGAGGAAGGCGCCGGCCAACTGCGTGACCTGGCCGAGCGTGAACTCGCCCGACAGATATTTGGGCGCGGCGAGTAAAAGCGGCAGGACTGGAATGAAGACGCCATTGCCATTCGTGAGCCAGGTAATGTGCCCATTCCGGCGAACAACGGCGAGCCAGCGGGTCACCAGATTATTGTAGGTATTGGAGAGACTTGCGCGCTCATCCGCCTCACCGCGGATCAGCGCAACGCTTTCCGCATTCTCACGCAAGCGTGTCAGCTCAAAGCGGAGCTTGGCCTCGCCTTCATTGCGGCGCGCCACTTCACTTGGAAGCTTGCGACCGACATAGAGCATGAGACAAGAAACAAAGATCCCGTAAAAGACTGCGGCGAGAACCATGTAGCCCGGGATTGAAATCGTCCCCTCGCCGACCTGAACAGTCAGGGCGCCGCCAACCACCCAGAGCACGCCCACGAAGGTGAGCGCTGACACCAGGGATGACAAAAGGCCAATGGCGAAATCGACGATCGGCTCGGTCGCCATCCGCGTGTCATCGGCAATGCGATATTCGGGATTGGCGGGCTCATTTTGAGCAAGCCCCATGTGATAATAGCGCTGGCCGGAGATCCAACGGTCGAGGACCGAGCCAACTAGCCATTCGCGCCAGCGCACTTGCAGCGTTTCACGGGTGAGCACGATGCCAACGCCAACCGCGGCGGCCGCGCAGACCAAGCCCAAGAACACAATGACGGCGAAACCGACAGTGTCGGTATCTGATCGTTCTAAGGCGTCGAAAAACTGCCGGTTCCAAGAATTGACCAGGAAGTTGATGCCGACATTGATCACCAAGAGAGTGGCGAGGGCGCCGGTGAGGAAATAGGCCCGTCTCGCCGTTGCGCCGCTCCACCAACCGGAAGCCAACACAAAGAAATCTCGAAACACCTTCCGGTCGAGACCTACATGGCTGGGAGGGCTACCCGCTGACGACGACATCCAACTCTCAACTCAAAGCCATGCCCGCCGGGCTGATGTGCAGCGCTCCCGCCACCACGTACCATATGGGAAATCGCGTATGAACCGCGCATGAACCGCGTGGTTCCCGAGGGGCGTGATACTACGCGGGTCCTCGCAGAAGACAATGGCGCCCCGTTGTGCATGCTTCTTTTTGAGGCATGGCATCGCTGGTCTGACGCTGCGCCACTTCACGCGTATTCATCCATGGGCCAAGGATGAGCAGCGCATCGTCGAGAGGCCCCATCATGTCCCGCATCGTTACCGTCGCCGCAGCCCAGCTTGGCCCGATCCAAAAAGCCGAAAGCCGTCAGCATGTCATCGCGCGGATGATCGCGCTGATGGAAGAGGCCCACGCCAAGGGCGCCACCTTCATTGTCTATCCCGAGCTGGCGCTCACCACCTTCTTCCCGCGCTGGTACCACGAGGATCGTGCTGACGCCGATGAGTGGTTTGAGCGGGACATGCCGGGTCCCGCGACCGAGGTCCTGTTCCGAAAGGCCCGGGAGTTCGGAATGGCGATGAGCTTCGGCTATGCCGAGCTCACCCCTGACGGGCATCACTTCAATACTTCGATCCTCGTCGATGCCGAAGGCCGGATCGTCGGCAAATATCGCAAGGTGCATTTGCCGGGGCATGTCGAGTTTGATCCGGAGCGCACGCATCAGCATCTCGAAAAGCGCTATTTTGAGCCGGGCGATCTCGGTTTTCCCGTTTGGCGATTCATGGGCGGATTGGTCGGTATGGCGATCTGCAACGATCGGCGCTGGCCGGAGACCTATCGGGTGATGGGCCTGCAAGGGGTCGAGATGGTCGTGCTCGGCTTCAATACGCCTTCGATCAATTCGCAGAAGAACGCTGAGGGTATTGAGGATCGTCTGTTCCATCACCGTCTCTCGGTCCAGGCCGGCGCCTATCAGAACGCCACCTGGGTGGTGGCTGTTGCGAAAGCAGGATCTGAGGATGGCCACCACATGATCGGCGGCACCCTTGTGGTTGATCCCGAAGGTAAGATCGTTGCGGAACTGCCGGGAGAAGAGGACGGGGTCTTGGTTGTCCCCTGCGATCTCGACGCGACCAAGTTCGGCAAGGACACGATCTTTGACTTCAAGCGCCATCGCCGGATCGAGCATTATGGCCTGATCACCGAGCGAGTGGGTGTCGGCGAACCTTTGGGGCGCTAGACATTGCCCAATGAGGCGCATTGCCTCATGAGCGATGCGTCGCGAGCTTCAAACCCAGGACTTTTGACATGCCCACCCTTCTTCTCGGTATCACCATGTGGGATCCCGAGCCCTGGCGCGAGCGGTTCGCAGCCCTCCTCCCCGGCTGGACCATTGCCCGCCACGACGAGGCCTTCGACCGTGCCGATGTCGCCTATGCCTGCGCCTGGAAACAGCCGGAAGGGACGTTTTCAGGCTTGCCGAACCTGAAAGCGATTTTCTCGCTTGGCGCCGGCGTCGATCACCTTTTCAAAGATCAACGCTTGCCGGCTGGCGTGCCGATCGTCAGGGTCGTCGACGGTGACCTCACCACGCGCATGTCGGAATATGTTGTGATGCACTGCCTGATGGCGCTGCGCCGCGTGCGGACCTATCAGGAGTTCCAATCCAGGCGCGAATGGATCGATTTACGCGACCAACCCCAGGCAAGCGACATCACGGTGGGGCTTTTGGGCATGGGCGTTCTCGGCCAAGACGCCGCGGCGAAGCTCGCCACACTTGGGTTCAAGGTTGCGGGTTGGAGCCGCCGACCCAAAACCCTACCGGGCATCGCCATGTATGATGGCGTCGGCGGTTTGGATGCCATTGTCGGCTTAAGCGATATTCTGGTCGCCATGGTGCCTTTGACGCCCGACACGCGCGGGTTCCTGAATGCCGATCTCTTCGCCAGAATGCCGAAGGCTTCGTCTCTCGGCGGACCGGTTTTGATCAATGTCGGGCGCGGCGGGCTGCAAGTGGAGGCAGACATTCTGTCCGCGCTCAATTCCGGCGTGCTTGGCGCTGCGGTCCTTGATGTTTTCGAGACGGAACCCCTGCCGCCAACAAGCGCCCTGTGGTCCCATCCGAAAGTGACCGTCACGCCGCACAATTCAGCGATTTCATCACCGCCGGCTCTCGCCCGCTATGTCGCCGGTCAAATTCAAACGCATAGCAAAGGTGGCCAGCTCATCAATGTTGTGGACCCAACTCACGGCTACTGATTGTAATTTGTATTAGACTTTCGGAGGGTCTACGAAACACCTGCCATATTTTGTTCGTAAAGGCCGCTGAGGATACGGATTTATATGGGGGTTATCATGGCCTATGGGCTCATGCGTCGTGCAGCGATCATCTGCGCAGCGTTGATCGCCTCCTGCGGTGTTGCGGCATCCCAACCCGTTTATCCGGTTCGACCCATCACGCTTGTTGTGCCCTTTGCGCCGGGCGGCCCCACTGACGTTGTTGGTCGGCTCGTCGCTCAAGGCCTGTCGCGCAGCATGGGCCAGCCTGTCATCGTTGAGAATGTGGCAGGCAATTCAGGCGTCACCGGCTCGGCTCGGGTCGCGCGTGCCGCCGCCGACGGTTACACCTTGGTGGTCGGCAATCTTGGAACCCATGCAGCGGCAAGCGCCATCCAGCGGTCGATCCCCTATGATCCCCGAACTGACTTTGCGCCGATTGGCGTCATTGCCGCTAATCCGATGCTCTTGATCGCCAGCCCGAAAGTGACCGCTGACGGACTTCCCGCCTTCATTGCCCATGTCCGCGCTAATGCTCCGCGCCTTAACTTTGGCTCGGCGGGCGTCGGCGCGACATCGCATTTGGCCTGCGCCTTGTTCAACTCGCTGATTGGCGTCGAGGTTACCCATGTGCCTTATCGCGGCACCGCGCCGGTCCTGACCGCGCTCATCGCCGGCGAGATTGATTATGGCTGTGACCAAACCGCTGGTGCCCTGCCTCAGGTGCTTGCGGGAACCGTGAAGGGCGTTGCGATCGCCACGCCCCGCCGCTCACCGGCAGCGCCGGACCTGCCGACAGGCTCTGAGCAAGGATTGGAGGGCTTTCAGGCGAGCGCCTGGAACGCGCTCTTTGCCCCGAAAGGCACGCCGCCGGCCATCATTGCCCGGCTTGCTGAGGCGTTAGACAACATTTTGCTGGACGAGATGAACGCAGCCACCTTTGCCGAGCTTGGCGCCGAACTGCCGATGCCCGTGGAACGGGGGCCAGCGGCCCTTGCGAAGCTCGTCGCTGAGGAAATGCCGCGCTGGGCTGAGATCGTGCGGGCCGCGCGTATCGCACCGGTCCCTTAACCGCGAAGGTCAGGACCAATTCGAATATTCCAGCCAAGACTTGATCGTTCTTGACGGTTTCGTGGCACGCGACTATAGAGCGCTTCCTCTGGCGGCCGTTGGTCGCCACATCCTTTTTTGAGCGTCCGTGTCGGGCGCGACCGAACCGGACCATCTGCATGGCCAATACTGCATCTGCTAAGAAAGCCGCGCGCGTCATCGCTCGTCGTACGGCTGTGAACCAGAACCGCCGCTCGCGCGTTCGCACGTTTCTGAAAAAGGTTGAAGAGGCGATTGCGACCGGCAACAAGTCGGCAGCGCTCGTTGCACTGAAAGCGGCAGAGCCTGAATTGATGCGCGCTGCTCAGAAGGGCGTGTATCATCGCAACACGGCTTCGCGGAAAGTCTCGCGGCTCGCCCATAGCATTGCAAAACTCGGCGCCTGATCGCGCCTCACGCCAATCCAATTGGTCGATCTAAACCCGGTCTTTTGAGGCCGGGTTTTTGTTTGCTTTCAGGGTCGGCATGCGAGGCAAAAAGACGAGGGCCCTCCGGGTCAATGTCACTGTGATTTAACTGCCCTTGGGTCAAGAGGTGGGCTCAGATCGTTAGCCCCCAGATATATCTCGATTATTCCGGGAGGACTGACACTTAGACGGCATTGTCTTTATCCGGCTCATAAGGTGTCGAATTTTATTGTTTTTATTCAATGACTTATAGGGGGGACCCATTATTTCGCCCCTGAAACAGACGGGTTCGCGTCGATTCGGGCCTCCTCACAATCGAATCATTTTCAGGACTCAAAGCTGCTCGGATTGAGCTTGCTCATCCGTGATTCCAACGATTCGTCAGAGGTTTGGAAAAGGCGCTCAGGCGCCCCTTCGAACCTATGGCGGTAGCGTCATCCAGGTATGGAAAAATCGTTAACGGAATCTGTTTGCAGGGCCGGAAAGCGCTGTGTATCGTCTAAATCACTCGGGGGGGCCACCTCGGGTTTCCGCCCAGACGCGAAAGCATCAAACTCATGTAAAAGTGAGACGGTAAAGTATTGTCCAAATAAGGACAGGCTTTACCGGTTGATCTCAGCTGCAGGCTCGGCGGAATTCCCAAGGTGGCCATGGGGGATACCTGCTTCTTTAGCAGTCATTTTTCTTTCGCACTTCGAGCAACAGAGATTCATAGGTCTCGTGTCCGCAACGACGGCATGGGAGGGGTGACATGACGCATGATACAGGGACCGGCTATGCCGGTGACGTCTCGCCATCGGCTTGCCTCGAGGCGCTGACGACAGATCCGACGGCGCAACTCGTGGACGTCAGGACAACAGCGGAATGGGCCTATGTCGGAGCGCCGGATTTGCGCGCGCTCGGCAAGGAAGCCATTCGCTTGGAATGGCAGGTCTTCCCGACCATGGCCGTCGACCCCTCGTTTGCGGACAAGCTGGCAGCCGCCCTTCATGCTCGCGGGCTTGCCACCACCACCCCCCTCTATTTTCTGTGCCGGTCCGGCATTCGGTCCAAGGCGGCCGCGTCCGCCGCTACGGCTGCGGGACAGACCCATTGCTACAATGTGCTGACGGGGTTCGAAGGCGTCCCCGATCCCGATGGCCATAGAGGCCGGATTTCCGGTTGGAAGGTCGAGGGCCTTCCATGGATCCAGTCCTAATCGCCGCCGCTACGACTAGCCCATCACCAAAGAACGTACCGCTCCACACTGCCAGAGGAGGACTATCCGTGTTCGCCACCGACGAACTCGTCAACGACCTCGTTGAACCCGCCAGCTCGACCGAGACGGCTCGGCTAAGCTCAGCTCAGGTGTGGGATCGAACCCGCCAGCGCCTCAGGGCGGAGTTGGGCGAAGACGTCTTCAGCTCGTGGTTCAAGAGCATGGACCTTGACGATATCGATGGACAGGTAGCGCGGGTGTCGGTGCCCACCCGGTTTCTGAAAAGCTGGATCGAGACGCATTATCGCGACCGTGTGACCTTGCGCCTGAGCGAGGAATGGGGCGAAAGCCTTCGGCTGGATGTCGTGGTGCGCTCAGCCAGCACGGGGCGAGTGGTTGTCCGCGCCAAGCCGCCGGAGGCGCCCGCTCGCGCCGTCGCGGCGCAGACTGCAGCGGCGGTTCGTACGAACGAGGCGCCCCTGCCTGCGTTCACGGTTCCAGGCGCCAATGAGACGCTCGGCGGGTCGCCGCTGGATGCGCGTTTGACCTTCGACACCTTCGTTCAAGGGCGTTCCAACACGCTTGCTCGGGCCGCCGCTATGCAGGTGGCGCAGGCGCGCTCCGGCGATGCTGTGCTCTTCAACCCGCTTTACATCCATGCGGACGTTGGCTTGGGGAAGACCCATCTGTTGCAGGCCACCGCAAGTCTCGCCCAGGTCAACGGTAATCGGCGGGTGCTCTATCTCACGGCTGAAAAATTCATGTACGGCTTCGTGGCCGCGCTGAAAGCTCAGACAGCTCTTGCGTTTAAGGATGCACTGCGCGGTATCGACCTTCTCATCATCGACGATGTTCAGTTCTTGCAGGGCAAATCGACCCAGGTTGAATTCTGCCACACCCTCAATGCATTGATCGATTCTGGTCGCCAGGTGGTGATCGCTGGTGACCGCCCGCCTGCTGATCTTGAGAATGTCGATGACCGCGTCCGCTCGCGCCTCTGCGGGGGTCTGACCGTTGAGATTGGCGAACTCGATGAGCAGCTGCGGTTGGATATCCTGACCCAGAAGCTCACCCAAGCGAAAGCAGCTCATCCCGGCTTCGACGTGCCGCAACCGGTTCTCGCCTATGTCGCCCGCAGCATCACGCAGAATGGCCGCGATCTCGATGGCGCGTTCAACCGCTTGCTCGCTGCCAATCGGCTGACCAATCAACCGGTTACGATTGAGAGTGCAGAACGCTCGATCCGTGATCTCGTCCGCTTTTCCGAGCCGAAACGGGTGAAGATCGAGGACATCCAGCGGATCGTGGCAAAGCACTACAATGTGTCGAAGTCCGATATCCTGTCGTCGCGCCGGACCGCCACGGTCGTGCGCCCGCGTCAGATCGCGATGTATCTGTCGAAACAGCTGACTCTCAGGTCTTTGCCCGAAATCGGTCGGCGTTTCGGTGGGCGCGATCACACCACTGTGCTGCATGCGGTGCGCAAGATCGATGGCCTCGTGTCACAAGACACCAGCCTGTCCGAGGAGGTGGAGCTCCTCAAGCGGATGTTGGGCGACTGAGCGCGAACGAAGCGCTCAGTTACAGGCCGAAAGGTCGCGACGGAAGGATGCAGCGTCTTTGCGCGCTGCGTCCAAGGACTTCGCCGCGTCGCCCGGGGTGCGTGACGAACTGAACGCGTTCTCATAGGCATTGAGGCCAAGGCCGGTCATGGGCCCTGAGTCAAAAGACATTCGATAGAGTTCTTGATTGAGCCGGGGATCGAAGCCGTAGGCGCCGATGGCCCGCACACATTTCGCGCCAATCGGCACAGCACGAATGGTCACTGATAGGCGATTGGCCGGAGTGTCACGGTTTTCATTGCCGTTTGCGCCGCCGCCGCCTCCGTCGCCGCCTCCGCTAAACTGGGCCGCTGCCGGTACAGCCGACATAATCAGCGCAGCCGCCATGATGAATGGCTTCATGGTCTGTCTCCCCCGGTATAAAGCCGTGTTTTCGCGGCGCACGCGCCACGGACTGCATCTCCAACCCAAATCATACAATCTGGAGGGGATTAACCGCAAGCCGACGGCTCACGGCGATAGATCACTGCATCGCGGCGCGCCGCCTCAAGGCCGATGCGGGCTTCTTGAAGCGTACGAGCCGATAAAAGCGCGTTCTCATAGGCATTGACACCTAAACTGGTCATTGGCCCTGAGTCGAAATCAAGCCGGAAGAGGATCGTGCCTAATCGCTGGTCATAGGCAACAGCGCCCAAGGCCCGCACGCACCGCGTTCCGACCGTGGCAACCCGAACGCTAACCGGACTGCGGACCGTAGCGGCGCCTGCACCGCCAGGACCACCTGCGGTCTGAGCAGCTGCGGGCAGGGTCAGACAGAACAAAAGGCCAATGCTTGTGAAAGCGGCGCGCATAGGATTTTTCTCCGGTTGAAGCACAACCGTGATACGCGCGCGGGGCGCCCTTTGTTACGTAAGCGGGTGCTGAATCATCCGCAGGCTGGCCGATCTCGTCGAAATGGCCCGGCGTCTTGGCGCGCAGCGCTGACCGCGACCCGAGCCTCCGCCGGGGTTCGAGCCGATTGGAGGGCGTTCTCATAGGCACTGATGCCCAGGCTGTTCATCGGCCCTGAGTCAATCTCGATGCGGTAGAGTTGCTGATTAAGCCTCGGATCGTAGCCCACAGCCGCTATGGCGCGAACGCAAAAGCGCCCGATCGGCATAATGCGAATGGATACCGTGCTAAGGTTGGCACGCGCATCGACAGCGTCAATGCCGCCGCCCCGGAGTCCGCCACCACCACGCTGAGCTAGCGCCGGGGCGGCACTTGTCAGCATGAGGACGGCAAATACGGCAATGAGCGGCTTGGTCATAAACTCATCCTTCCGGGTGCAACGCCCCTAGCTGACGCCGTCCCCGCAAATGATGCAAGCCTTATCCCAGTGCTGATATCAGCGGCGAAGATACCATTCCATGTAATGGGGCGTCTGTTGCGGGCCGAGATAGACCGGCGGCAGATAGGCCGGCTGCGCAGAAACGCCGCGCGGGCTTGCAGCACGAACCGGCACTGCGCGATGGCTCGTTGAGCTTGCTCGCATCACCTGCCGATGATTGCTACTCGCGGCACGCACCTGATCGCGCTGGATGGGGCGCGCCATGCGCATTTGCGCCGTGGTCGCTGCGGCCGCAGCAACCCGCGGCGCACGCCGTGAGGCAACGACCGGCTCATCCTGCTGGCGCGAGGTCCCCTCGATCACGATGCGCGTGGCGCCCCGCTGCGAGGCGACGAGGTCGAAGAGAACACGGGCATTGGCCGGAGCCAAGCGAATGCAGCCATGGCTCGCCGTGCGGCCAAGGCGGCGCAAGTCGCCAGTGCCGTGAATGGCATAGCCGCCCCTGAAGAAGATCGAATAGGGCATGGGCGACATATTATACTTGCGGGAGTGCCACATGCGCTCCATGCGCTGCACCCGATAGGTGCCAACCGGTGTGTTGTAGCCGGATCGTCCGGTCGACACCGACCACGAATGGCGCAGTTGACCATCAACGACGACACGCATGGTCTGGGTCGACTTATCGACGCGGACAACAACGGCAGCTTCAGCGGCAGCGGAAACAAAGCAAAGGCTCGCGATTGCCGCGAACAGCATTTTGAACGCACGCATGGAATACTCCCCAACCCGCCGCGTTAAAACCGCACGGCCTACTCATTCCCATGTTGGAGAAAAGAGTTGCGGAGGATTGACCAGATGTAAAGCGGGAATTTCACGCGACGTTAACAGAACGACTCCAGAGCCTGCCCACTCATCTTCGCGAGCATTATCGCGATGCCAAGATTTCGCGTGATAGGAAGGGTTAACGAAAGCCTTCTAAGGTTGTTGGAGACCATTCTTCACCGATGCGATCACGCCCAGGGCCCGCCATGATCCGACTGACATGCGCACTGATCTGTCTCGTCTTAGCGTCGCCTGCGGTCGCGCAAGACATTGGAACGATGACGCCGCGGGTGCTGCCCCCGATCGCCAATCCCCAGGACCCCAACCTTGCCGCTAAGGAATTGTTTGGGCGAGCAAATTCAGCCGCGCCTATTGAGGCGCGTGCGATCGGCTTCTACTCCCGTGGATGCTTGGCCGGTGGCACAGCGTTGCCCGTGAATGGCGAGGCCTGGCAGGTCATGCGCTTGTCGCGCAACCGCAATTGGGGTCATCCCGACATGATCCGGTTTTTGGAAGACTTTGCCCGCAAGGTGCCCAAGGCGTCCAACTGGCCGGGTATCCTCGTCGGTGATATTTCGCAGCCTCGCGGTGGTCCCATGCTGACGGGCCATGCCTCACACCAGATCGGGCTCGATGCCGATATCTGGCTGACCCCCATGCCGAGGCGACAGCTCACGCGGGAAGAGCGCGAGATGACATCAGCCATCAACATGGTGCGCGCCGACCGGCGCGATATCGATCCGGCGACCTGGACAGGCGACCATCTGAACGTGATCCGGACCGCAGCCCAAAGCCCCAGAGTGGAGCGCGTGCTGGTCAATCCGGCGATCAAGCGGGCGATATGCCGCGAGGCCACCGGCGACCGGCGTTGGCTTGCCAAGGTGCGGCCAACCCCTGGCCATAACTACCACATGCACATCAGGCTGACTTGCCCGCAGGGAGACGCCACTTGCCGCCCGCAGGACCCACCGCCAACCGTAGACGGCTGTGGTGCGGACCTCGATTGGTGGTTTACGGACGAGGTGTTGAACCCGCGTCCCAATCCCAATTGGCGCCCGCCGCCGCCGATCACGATGGCGGGGCTGCCGGACGCCTGTCGTCAGGTCCTGATCGCTCGCTAACTTGCTGCCTCAGCGCGATCAGAAGCGCGTTGGCACCATGCCCTCGCGGCGACAGGCGGCGGTCACCGTATTGGCCATCAACATGGCAATGGTCATGGGCCCAACGCCGCCCGGAACCGGCGTAATGGCGCCTGCGTGACCCACCGCTTCATCAAAAGCCACATCCCCCACAAGGCGGGTGCGGCCCTCGCCGAGCTCAGGCGCCGCGATACGGTTGATCCCGACGTCAATGACGATCGCGCCGGGTTTGATCCAATCGCCGCGGATCATCTGCGGCCGACCGACAGCTGCCACAAGGACATCTGCAGTGCGGCACATGGCAGCAAGATCCGGCGTGCGCGAATGGGCGATCGTGACGGTGGCATCTCGCGCGAGCAGGAGCTGAGCCATTGGCTTACCGACAATGTTTGACCGTCCAACCACCACGGCGAGCTTGCCCGCGAGTGAGGGGCCGAGCACCCGATCAATGAGGATTGCAGACCCTGCCGGCGTGCAGGGCACGAGCGCACGATTGCCGGCGCCGAGTGCAAGCAGGCCCACATTGGTGGGATGGAACCCATCGACGTCCTTTTCAGGGATGATTGAACCCAGAACCCTCTCAGCATCGATACCAGCCGGCAGCGGGAGTTGGACCAGGATCCCATCGATACCGGGGTCTGCATTGAGGCGCGCAACAAGGGCAAGAAGGTCCGCCTCACTCACATCGGCTGCCAGGCTATGCTGCTCGGATCGAAATCCTGCCGCCTCCGCCTCGCGGCTCTTGTTGCGGACATAGACGCGGCTTGCCGGATCGTCGCCGACCAAGACCACTGCGAGGCCGGGCGGGCGGCCAGATTTGGCTTGGAACGATGTCGACTCCGATGCGACCCGCGCCAAAACCTCGGCGGCAACGGCCTTGCCGTCAATCAATGCTGCGGTCACGCGCTCAGACCCGCATGGGCATGAGGACATAGAGCGCGCCAGGACCAGCCGGATCCTGAATCAGCGTGGGCGAGCCGGGATCTGCGAGCTTAAGTTCGACCGTATCGCCATCGATCTGCGAGGTGATGTCGAGGAGGTAGCGGGAATTGAACCCGATATCGAGGGCATCGGCCTCATAGGACACTTCGAGCTCTTCAGTGGCGCTTCCCGAATCCGGATTAACAACCGCGAGCATCAGCTTGGCATCGGTCATGGACAATTTGACCGCGCGCCCGCGCTCCGACGACACGGTGGACACCCGGTCTACGGCCGCCGCGAACTCGCTCTTCTCGACCGTCAGCGTCTTGTCGTTGCCGACAGGGATGACACGCGCATAGTCGGGGAAGGTTCCATCAATGAGCTTCGACGTCAGGATGGTCTCACCAATCTGGAACCTGATTTTGGCGGTCGACAATGAGACAGAGACTGTCGCATCCGGCGCCTCCGTGAGGCGCTGCACCTCGGCGACCGTCTTGCGCGGCACGATGACGCCGGGCATGCCGACGGCGCCCGCTGGGGCCTCAAACTCGACCTGAGCCAAGCGATGGCCGTCGGTTGCCACCGCGCGCAAGAAGGTTTTTCCCGCCTTCTCAACGGCATGGAGGTAGACGCCGTTGAGGTAATAGCGCGTTTCCTCGGTCGAAATCGCAAACTGCGTCTTGTCGATCAGACGCTTGAGGTCTTTTGCGGGGAGCGTGAAGCTATGGCTGAGCTCTCCCGTCGCAATATCAGGGAAATCGGTTTCCGGGATCGTTTGAAGCGAAAAGCGCGAGCGGCCGGCTTTCACCGCAATGGCGCCGCGATCACCAAGCGTTTCGATTTCGATCTGCGAGCCCTCTGCGAGCTTGCGAACGATGTCGTAGAGCATATGGGCGGGCACGGTGGTGCCACCGCCCACGGCGACGTCCGCCGGCATGGTCTCCACCACCTCGATGTCGAGGTCGGTTGCCTTCAAGCGCAGCGTCGAGCCTTCAGCACGCAGGAGCACATTGGACAGCACGGGAATGGTGTTGCGTCTTTCGACGACGCGATGGACGTGGCCCAATGATTTCAGCAATTGGGCCCGTTCGATTGTGACCTTCATAAACGCGACTCCAGCCGCTCAAGACGCCTTAACCACTGAGAGGATCTCAGCGCGAAACGAGGGCGAACAGTCAAGCCCGCCAGCCCCTTGGATTCAAGGGCGCTAGGCTCTCATGGTCTGCCTTTTTGTCGCGCATCTACATGATTCTCTTGCCGAGGGGACTCTTCGACACGAAGTAGCCGCGACCAAGCGGCGGGCGCGCTGGTCAGCGCACACGGCACGCAAGGCTTTTGATCGTGTCTGCTACACTCGCCACCAAACGACATGCGCCGTTGGGAGCTTCTTTTCGCTCGCGCCCAAGACGTGGTACCGGGCCCGCAACAGCCGACGGGTACGGGCGAACCCTTCGCACCCGACGCAAAGCCCTGCGCTCGAAACCTCAATTCACGGCGGGAAATAGGGCGACGGATTAAGGTCATTGCAATTGAGCCCAGACATTCCGCCGCGCATCCTTGCTTTTTCATGACAGCACGGTCATAAGCCGCGACCGACGGACAGGTGGCCGAGTGGTTGAAGGCGCACGCCTGGAAAGTGTGTATACGGGCAACCGTATCGAGGGTTCGAATCCCTCCCTGTCCGCCATTTTGCGCCCAAAGCCCTGAATTGTAATGACTTTTTAAGTCGTGGACGTTGGCCATAAGGCCGGGCGGCAAACCCAATGCCGTCACCTTTTACGCCCCAATCGAAGAGCTATCGTCGGCTAATCGACGCGGATGGATGGGAACAAGCCCCGGAGAACAAGCGCCGGCTTGTCAACGTCCCCCGCACATCACCTGCACCGATCTTGCTCAAACCACGCGATTGTGCTGTGCATTTGCCGTGGGCTTAGCCCCTGTGGTGGAGGGATCCCGTGAAGCGCCTGCCCTTTATGGTCACGTTTGTGGCCGGTCTCTTCTTCGGCTGGACACAGGCTCTTGCGCAGCAGGCTAGCTTCCAGCCGGGTTCTATCTTCACCCCTGATGCCAAATTGGAAGCGGTGTTTTCCGGCGGCTTTTTCCTTGAAGGGCCCGCTGCCGCGGCCGATGGAACGGTCTATTTCAGCGACATTACAATCACTGCCCAGTCTGGCGGACAGGCCGGTCACGTCTGGCGCTACAATCCGCGCACGGGAAGGACAGAGATTTTCCGGTCGCCGAGCGGCATGAACAACGGCAATAAGTTCGACGCTGATGGCAGCCTCGTGAGTGCGCTGGGCGCGGATTTCGGCTGTCGATGCGTTGTTCGCACAGACATGACCACAGGAAAGAGTTCAATTCTGGCAGGACTTTATAATGGGCGAGCCTTGAATTCGCCCAATGACCTTGTGATCGACCAGCTGCGGCGCATCTATTTTACCGACCCCCGCTATTACGGGCACGAGTCCGTCGAGCAGCCGATTGCCTCCGTCTTTAGGATCGATCCGGGCGGCGCAATCCAGCTTGTCATCGCTGATGCTGGAAAGCCGAATGGGATCGCGATCTCGCCCGACCAACGCACGCTCTATGTCTCGAGTATCGGGCCACCTGCAACAGCCCCCATGAGCGGCAATCTGCCGGCCGCCATGAACTGGAACGCTGTCTATGCCTATCCTTTGGCTGCCGATGGCAGCGTCGGGCCCCGGCGGACGCTTGTTGATTATGCTGGCCGACGCACCGGCGTCGACGGGATGGCCGTTGATGTCGACGGGAATATCTATGCCGCGCGCGTCAGCGCCGTTCCACAAGATCGCGGTATCGCGGTTTTTTCGCCTTCAGGGCAAGAACTGGCCTTCGTGCCGACCACGGACAACCCAACGAATGTGGCCTTTGGCCGTGGGGAAGACCGCGACACACTCTTCGTGACCGCCCGGGCCAATCTGTTAAGGATCAAGACGTTGAAGGTCGGCTTTCACCCCTTTTAGCCACGATAGCTGATAGACCGGGGCCCGCCCAAGAGAGCGACCGATCCCGGGCTTTTGTTTGTGCGGTGCGTTCGAGCTCGTCCGTGAATGAACCTTGGATTCTCCATCCCCTTGGGAGGGGATGGTCCGCCACGCTTTGCAATTCGAACCGTTGTGGCGTGTGCATTCCCTGCTAACAGGGAAAAACGGAAATCGGACCTAGGGGTCTATCTGCATGTCGAAGAAAGAAAGTCTTTTCAGTTCGATATGAACCTATTCCCTACTAGGTCTAACTGGGAACGGTTTCGACTAGAGCAGGGAATGATCAATCAGGCTCGCGTCGGTTCAGAGAACCTAAGCCAAAGCAGTAATCTCGATCTCGGAGGCTCTTCAAAAGAGTAAAGCAATCCTCGGATTTAGAGTAACCTTGGTTAGCATTTTCCGGGTCAAATCTCATACCGGCAGGGCGCCGGAGAGTCATTGCAATTCGCAATGATGGCAATGACAATATTCTATTTTATCAATGTAGGAAAATCGCGAAACATCCGCCGTCTTTGAAGTAATGGCGGAGAATGATGCTCATGAGTTTAGATGGAGCTGCAACCCAAGAGAGTTCGACGCCCACCTTCGGGCAGGGTTTAAATGCAGTGCCCGCTGCGATCACAATTGCCCGGGGGGATGGCATTGGCCCCGAGATCATGGATGCAGCGCTTCGGGTGCTGGTCGCCGCAGGTGCCCGCCTTGCTCTCGAGGAAATTGAGATCGGCGAGAAGGTCTATCGCTCCGGCGTCGCATCTGGCATGCCCCAAGAGGCTTGGGACTCGTTGCGCAGGACTAAGGTCTTTTTCAAAGCACCGATCACGACGCCCCAAGGAGGCGGGTTCAAGAGCCTGAACGTGACAATCCGTAAAGGGCTTGGCCTCTACGCCAATGTCCGGCCATGCCGTGCTTTTGCGCCCTTTGTTGCCACGAAGCATCCAGCGATGGATCTCGTTATCGTCCGCGAAAACGAAGAAGATCTCTATGCCGGCATTGAACATCGCCAGTCAGACGAGGTCTATCAGTGCCTAAAAATCGTCTCGCGGCCGGGATGCGAGCGCATCGTGCGCTATGCTTTCGAGTATGCGCGGGCTAATGGCCGCAAGAAGGTCACCTGCATGACCAAGGACAATATCATGAAGCTGACCGACGGCCTTTTCCGCCAGGTCTTTCATGAGATTGGAACCGAATATCCTGAAATCAAACAGGATCACATGATCATCGACATCGGTGCGGCTCGCATTGCGACGCGCCCGGAGAAGTTTGATGTGATCGTGACGCCTAATCTCTACGGCGACATCATCTCCGATGTTGCGGCGGAAGTTGCG
>JBAWYY010000009.1:0-19210 GCA_037143285.1 Alphaproteobacteria bacterium
AAGCGGCCGGCTGATGCCGATCATATCGCGGTGCTCGAGGCCCTGATGCGGTCGTGAGCGATCAAGACCATTGCCCAATGGCTGCAAGCCGGTCATGACCGGACCATGGTATCGTCGTTGTCCCCCATCATCATTGTCGGCGCCGGCCCCGCCGGCCTCTTCGCTGCCGAGACGCTTGCGCAAGCAGGCTTGCCCGTCGCTGTTTATGATCGGATGCCGAGCCCTGGTCGAAAGTTCCTGTTGGCTGGGCGCGGCGGCTTAAATCTGACCCATTCCGAGCCGCGCCAGACCTTTCTGCCCCGCTATGGCGAGGCGGCACCCGTTTTGGCGCCGCTGTTGGAAAGCTTTACCCCGCAGGCGCTGAGCGCTTGGGCAGCCTCTCTCGGCGAGCCGACCTTCATTGGCTCCAGCGGCCGCGTCTTTCCGAAAAGCTTCAAGGCAACTAGCCTGCTCCGCGCCTGGCTTGGTCGTCTCAACACCCTCGGGGTGGAACTCCATCCTCGTCACACCCTCGTGGCGCTTGAGCGCGACGGATCAGCCCGCTTCGACACGCCGAATGGCGTGGTCTCAACCCCGCCCGGGCTCATTCTCCTTGCCTTGGGTGGCGCGAGTTGGCCGCGCATGGGATCAAACGGGGCCTGGGTTGAGCTTCTAGCGCCTCTCGGTATCCCCATTGCGCCGCTTCGTCCGGCCAATAGCGGCTTTGACATTGCCTGGTCGCCGTCCTTCGCGGCCCGCAATGAGGGGCAACCGCTGAAGCGCATCGCGCTCACCCTCACGGATCAGACTGTTAACGGCGAGGCCATCGTGACGAGCCACGGGTTAGAAGGCGGTGTGGTCTATGCCATCGCAGCCAAGCTTCGCGACACCATCGCGCGCTCAGGCCCGACCACGCTGACGCTTGATCTCCGACCGGACCTGTCGCGCGAACAACTGGCGGCTCGCCTCGCCAAGGGACGCGCGGGCGACAGTCTCGCCAATCGGCTGCGAAAGATCGGTCTTGCTGGCGCCGCCATCGGGCTCATGCGAGAGGCCCATGGCGCGGTGCCATCGGCCCCGTCTGAACTTTCCCAAGCCATCAAATCGGTACCGCTCACCGTGACAGGTGCGCGACCCATCGCGCGGGCTATTTCGACGGCTGGCGGTGTCATGCTTGACGCAATCGCCGAAGACCAAAGCTTGAAAGCGGCGCCCGATATCTTTGTTGCCGGCGAAATGACCGATTGGGAGGCGCCGACCGGCGGCTATCTCTTGCAGGCAACCTTTGCCACTGGCTTTGCGGCCGCCTGCGGCCTTGCCGCCCGTCGCGGTGTTCTCATCAGCCAGCGCTCAAGCGCCGACTGGTGAGAGGCGATCACATGCAGGTATTGCCCTGGCGCGCGATGGTGTCGCCGAGGCGTGGGCGGGTATAGAGCTTGTCGCTCAAGGTGATCGAGCCCGACGTGAACCAGGCGACAGCCGGCGTGTAGCGATATTGCACCTCGGCCAGCACCAGATATCCGGTGGTGCCCATGGGCGGCATCAAGCCTGACGGCACCGTCATATTCGTGCCGCGCGGATAGCAGGTCCAGTTGCGCTGGGCGCTCCAGTCAGCCGTCGCGCGGCCGGCAACATCAATGGCGATGCCGGTAACAATCACCTTGGCGTTCGACACGGAGAAGGGCGCAAGCACTTTGCCCGTGGCGTCCAGGATATTGTTCATATCCGCGTCGGTGATGACGCTCGACTGCGACGACAAATCGCTGAGCGCGCGGGCGGCAAGCGACGCCTTGCGGTCCGCCTGCAGACCCTGCGTGGTCTCAGCGGTCGCGAAAAGAAGCGCGATCATCACGGGCAGGATCAGCGCAAATTCGACGGCAGAAACGCCGCGCGCATTGCGGTTGAAGCGGCGCATTAGCCGGCGAAGCGGGCGAGTGGACATGAAAGTCTTGGCCATGATCAGGATCCCGCCTCAGAACGGTTCGTTGCGGAAAGCGACGGTGGACAACAGCAGGCGGTTGCCGTTCGGCAAGTCGCCGAGGACCATGCCGAAGGACGGAACGACCGTTGTCCATTCATAGAACACGCGCACGACCACAATCTGCCCACCGGTACCCTGGTTGAACTGGGTCGCGCCTGCGGGCCGTGCAGTGCTGGCGCCGCCGAAGCTCGCATAGGTCTGCACGTCCACATTGATGCCGGAACATTGGATGACGGCGACCGCGCGGCTGCACACCTCGTTCTTGAAACGAGCCGCATCGAAATTCGCCGACTGCGATTGGCCCGTCATAATCAAGCGCGAGGCATCGGTGGCGGCGGTCTCGAGGATTTGCCCTGCGAAGAACACGAGCGCAATCTCGATGATCATGAACAGGATGAACATGAACGGCATCGCGATCATCGCGAACTCGACCGCTGCGACACCGCGCTGGTCTGAGTTGAACCGGCGAGCGATCGCCGAGTGGACGAGCACCCGTGCCTTTAATGCGGCGCGAAGCCGGACGATCTCTAGGATCGACATACCCGAACTCTCCATGCAGTCGCGTCTGTGCAAAACTGATGGACGACCCTAGAGTCAAACCTGTTGAAGAACCGTTTCTTAGGTTCTCCAGGTTGAATGGTGCGCTTGAAGTTCGGTTAACCGATCATATCAGCGCGCTGGCGCTGCGGCAGCGCCAGAAGCGGCGCTCGATGCGGCCGAGCGATTGCCGCTCTGATTGATGGCGGCGTCGAAATAGGGGGACGTGTCGCCGACCGCGACCGTGCGCTCGCAGCTCGGCGTACAAGAATAGGTCTCGCGTTCAACGCCGCGATAGACCCGAACGATATTCTGTGACTGGGGCCGGACGCGCAGCGAGGTGCTGAGCAGCTGCTCGCCACGATTATCGAGCGCGATAAGATTGGTCGAGCCGATGCCCTTGCCGGTGAGGACAATGATGCCGCCCGACTGAACGGTCGCATCGGCGATCAGCGGATTGCCGATCACGATGGTTGATACGCGCGCGGGCAGGCGCATCACGCGCGCCTGATCCATTGTCACCGTGACTCCGTGGACAAATTCATTGGCGGGATCAGCGTCCGGTGCGGCCCAAACCGGTGTCGCAAAGCTCAGGATGATTGCGGTAGCGACCCCTACCAGGGTGCTGACGCCACCTCTGTTGTTCCGACCGTCGGTCACTTCGTCACTCCTGGCTGCTGGTTCGCACGTTATCAGGGTCTCATTGGAACCAGAAAAGGGTGAATGAATTGCCAACGCGACCCGAAAAACCCAACACTCGCGCTCCCTCGCCGATGGTTTCTTAATTGGGTCACATTTTCATTGGGTCTATTTTCGGTATCACTTGGTTACTTCGAAAAATTTCGGCGATAAATAGGCTTTGTTAATATGATATACTGATGATTTAGCAACTCGTAAAGGATAAACATCCAAGTAAAATCATAGATTAACCAACGGGATGACTTGCGAGAAAACCTGCGAAACCACCGCACGATTTAACGAAGACGCAAGAGGTGCTGGGTAAGGTCAGCATATCCGAACGAGCAGGAACACCTGCCGCCGGAAAGCGCTACACCGGCGCACCACCGTGGACACCTAGGAGTCAATCATGAAGAACCTTCTCGCCCGTTTCGCCAAGAACGAGTCCGGCGCCACCGCCATCGAGTACGGCCTGATCGCCGCTGGCATCGCCGGCGTCATCATCGTGACCGTCAACTCGCTCGGCACGACCGTGCAGGGCGCGTTCACCAAGGTCAACACCAACATGGCCAAGTGATCGCTTAAGCGCTCACGACTGCTTCAGCGGCCCGCCTCATCAAGGGGCGGGCCGCTTGTTTTCCGGCCCTCAATGTACCGAGTTTATGATGGCCCGCCCTTTCACCACCCCGCAAAGCCCGTTGAGCGCGTTCTTCTCCCGTCAGAAGAAAGCAGAGGGTTCGCGCATCGATCCGGTGGTCATCAATCTCACAGGCGTGCTGTTTGCCGCGCTCGCCGCAGCCTCAGCGCTCGTCTGGCGTTCACTCGGCTGAAACTTTGCCCGAGTACTATAGACATCGTCGCGTCATCCCGGGACTGATCCATGTCCAACATTGCAATCCTGCTTATCTTCCCCGCCATGATGGCCTTCGCGGCCGCAAGCGATCTGTTCACGATGACCATCTCTAATCGGGTCTCGCTGATCCTGGTTGCGGCGTTCCTTGCCTTGGCGCTGGTGACGGGTATGAGCTGGCAAGCCTTCGGCATGCATATCGCAGCCGGTGCGCTGGTTTTGGTCGTGGGGTTCGGCTGTTTTGCCTTCGGATGGATCGGCGGTGGCGACGCCAAGCTTGCGGCTTCGACCGCCTTATGGCTCGGTTGGGGCCATCTGCTCGAATATGCGCTTCTGTCCTCGGTCCTTGGCGGTCTCTTGACCCTCGCCCTCCTCAATCTCCGGGGTTCGGCCATTCATCCGCAGTTTCTCATGCGTGAAGGCTGGTATCTCCGCATTACCGATGAGAAGACCGGGATCCCCTATGGCATCGCGCTCGCGGCCGCAGGGCTCATGATTTACCCCTCAAGCTTCTGGATGACGGTTGCCCTTAGGTAGCCGTAGGCGATTACCAAGGATTAACCTCAAATCCTCATCGCCTCTTAACCATAAGTTGACCTTTCCCTGATGGAATCCCTGCAAGGACCGAGATGCCCTCGGTGCGAGTCGGGATTTCGCGTATGCGTTTAAAGCCAGCACAGCTCGTCGTTATCGCTGTCGCCCTCGGGGCGGCAGGTCTCGCTGCCATGCTTATGGGCGGGCGGCGCGAACCGCAGGTCGTGGTGCAACAGATGGCCCCGACCGTTCAAATCGGAACCGTGGACGTTTTGGTTGCCCGGGCCGAGATCCCCATGGGCAAGGTCCTGTCCGAGGCTGACATTGAATGGCGCAAGTGGCCGGAAGAGGCTGCGTCAGCGAACTTTGTCGTCCGGCGCGCTGGTGACACCAGCACATCGGCGATCCAGGAAGCCATCGGCTCCATCGCCCGCACCCCCTTCGTTCAGGGCGAACCGATCCGCCCAGGCAAGCTCATCAAGGGCACGCGCGGCTTCATGTCCGCGATCCTCACCCCGGGCCTTCGCGCCATTGCGGCGCCCATCGACGATCCCTCCCGCGGCGCTGGCGCCTTCATCCTGCCCAATGACCGCGTGGATGTGATTCTCGCCCGCCGCAATTCGCAGGCCGCCGCTCAGTCCGATGGCCTGACCCATTCCTCGACCACCATCCTCAACAATGTCCGCGTTCTCGCCATCGACCAGGTGGTGGAAGAGCGCAACGGCGAGAAGACCATCGTTGGCCGCACTGCGACCCTCGAACTCACGCCGCAGCATGCGGAAGTCCTGGCGCTTGCCCGCGAGCTCGGCACGCTGTCGCTGGCGCTCCGCAGCCTCGCCGATTCCTCGGCCTCGAACCTTGCCGGTGAAGCAGGCGCTGAGGGTGAATCTCTTTTTGGCTCCCAAGGCAACCGACTGACCATCGTCCGCTTTGGCGTGCCGACCACCACCACCGCGACTTCGGGGCGTTGAGACCATGACCTTGAGAAGCCCCAGCCGCATCGGAGACCAGAAGATGTCGAGGTCCAAAGCCTCACGCAGCCCCCTGGGCTTGATCGCGCGCAGCACCGCCATCGCGGTTTTGACCGCAGCGCTCGCCATTCCGGTGCCGCTCATCCCGGTTGCCCAGGCACAGGGCGTATCCGCCGTCTCGCGCGGGGCAGCTCAGGGCAATTTGCGCATGAATGTCGGCGTCGGAAAGTCAGTCGGTATCGATCTGCCGCGCGATGCGCGCGACGTGATCGTCGCCAATCCCGCCATTGCCAATGCTGTCGTCCGCTCCGCTCGCCGCGCCTTCGTCATCGGTGTCGCCGTTGGCCAAACCAATATCTTCTTCCTTGACGGCGATGGCCGTCAGATCGCGGGCTATGACATTGAAGTCGGGCGCGATCTCGGCGGCTTGCGGGCAGCACTCCGCAGCGTCTTGCCGGCGGCCAATCTCGACGTCTCCGCTGTCAACGATTCCGTGGTCGTCTCCGGTCAGGTGATGAGCGCCCTTGAGGCGCAACAGGCCGTCGACATGGCTATCCGCCTCGTCGGCGACGAGAAGAAAGTGGTCAATGCCATCGGCATCCGCGGCAAGGACCAGGTGCATTTGAAGGTGACCGTCGCTGAAGTTCAGCGCAACACCATCAAGCAGCTCGGCATCAATCTCAACGCCTTCACCTCCGGCTCGACCCTTGCGGTGCCAGGCGTCGGCACCGCAAGCGCGCTCTCCACTGCGACCGGTATGGTGGTCGGTCTCCTCTCGGGCGGCCGCTTCAATGTCAATGGCACGGAGCCGACCAGCTCCGGCACTGTCGGCACGACGATTGGCGGCAACACGGTCACCTCGACGCTGCGCGCGCTCCAGGAAAACGGTATCGTGCGTACACTCGCCGAACCGACGCTGACCGCCATTTCCGGCGAGCAGGCGAAGTTCCTCGCGGGTGGTGAATTCCCGGTGCCGTCAGGCCGCGACACCCAGGGCAATATCCTTCTTGAATTCAAGCCCTTCGGTGTGGGTCTCGGCTTCACCCCGGTGGTGCTCTCGGAAGACCGCATCAGCCTGCGTGTCGGCACCGAGGTGAGCGAAATCTCCAATGATGTCACGGTGCGTCTGCAGGGCCTCACCGTTCCGGGTCTGCGCATCCGCCGTGCTGATACGACGGTCGAACTCCCCTCGGGTGGCTCCATCGTGATCGCCGGTTTGCTTCAGGAGCAGACCCGTCAGGCGGTATCCGGCGTTCCCGGCTTGATGAATGTGCCGGTTCTCGGCGCACTTTTCCGCTCACGCGATTTCTTGCGCGGCCAGACCGAGCTCGTGGTCATCGTCACGCCTTACATCGTCAAGCCGGTGCCGGCCAATCGCTTGCAGCGCCCCGACGACGGCTATGCCGACGCCTCCGATCCCGCGACCTTCCTCTTGGGCCGCCTGAACCGTCTCTACGGCAGCAACCAATCCACCATGCCGACCGGACGTCTTAACGGCTCCGTAGGCTTCATCCGCGATTGACCACGAGTACACAAAGGGTCCCGCCCATGTTCCGCGCCACCTCTACCCCCCCTCGTGCTTCGCTCGCCGGCGTCGGCCTGCGCGCGGCGCTGGTCGCCAGCGCCGGACTGATGCTGGGCGGATGCCTCGGGTCGTCGGCAAGCGCTGTCCGCGACTATCCGGTCGATTATCGGCAGCGTCATCCCATCATGGTGTCGCCGCAGGGCGCCTATGTCGCAACCCAGTGTGGCACTTGGCCCCATGACCTCGGCCCCGCCCATGGCGTGATGGACATGGCGAACTTGCCGAACTGGAATCACGGCTGCGCCACCCAGGCGAACCTTGCCACCATGGTCGATAATCCCAATGACCTGCTCGGACCGCGCCCCGAGGGCATGGCCGATGCCTCTCGTCGCCAGGCGATGTTGGTCAAGTATCGTCGCGGCGATGGACCGGGTCCCCACACGCCCCACGACAATCTCGTGCCCCTCAGCCGTGTCCGCAACGACGTGAAGTGAGATCGACTGTATGACCACCGAGGCCATCTTGGATCCCGGCGCCGAGGAAGCCATTCCGCCCGTGCCGCGCATTTCGCTCCAGGCTTTCTGCGAAACAGCAGGCCTCGCGGAGACGATTGCCATTGCGGCCGAAGATCGGCGCATGGATCGCGCCCATGTGCGCGTTCACATGGGCGGCGCTCCGGCAGCCGTTGAATCCTATCGCTCCGCGCCAACCCCCAATGTGGTGGTGTTGGAAGCGGCGACCAAACGCGACGATATCCTCAATAATCTCGATCAGTTGGCCGAAGTCTGCGATGCCACGACCCGGGTTATCGTGGTGGGTCGGGTCAACGACATCGTGCTCTATCGCGAGCTGATGGCGCGCGGGGTCAGCGACTATCTCATCCAGCCCATCGATGTGATCGATGTGGTGCGTTCGGTCTCGCGTCTCTACAGCGCCGATGGCGCCAAGCCGGTGGGCCGCCTTCTCGCGGTCATCGGTGCCAAGGGCGGCTGCGGCGCCTCGACTGTGGCGCATAACATCGCTTGGGCGGTGTCGCGTCAGGTCGAAATCGACACCTGCCTCGTCGATATGGATATCGCCTTCGGCACGGCCGGTCTCGACTTCAATCAAGATCCGCCGCAGGGCATCGCGGATGCCGTTGCCTCACCCGATCGTGTCGATCAGGCCTTCATTGATCGCCTGCTTGCGCGTTGCTCCGAGCATCTGAGCCTCTTGGCGGCGCCTGCGACCCTTGATCGCACTTGCGACTACAATGCCGATACCTTTGATCCGGTTTTCGACAATCTGCGCAATTCCGTGCCCACCATCGTGGTCGACATTCCCCATGTCTGGACCGCCTGGACCAAGCGCGTCTTGACCACCGCCGACGATATCCTTGTCGTCTGTGCGCCGGATCTCGCGAACCTGCGCAATGCCAAGAACATGATCGATCTCTTGCGCACGCTGCGGCCAAACGACCGGCCCGCGCGCTATTGCCTCAATATGGTTGGGATGCCCAAGCGCCCGGAAATCAAACCGGCCGATTTTGCCAAGGCGCTTGAGGCCGAGCCTGCCACGATCCTCCCCTTCGATCCCCAATTGTTCGGTACGGCTGCCAATAACGGCCAGATGATCGATGAGATCGAACCGGGTCACAAGATTGCTCAGCAGTTCGGTGAACTGGCGCTGGCCATGACCGGTCGTGCCGAGATCCGCAAGCCGAAGAACGGGCTGAGTGCTCGACTGATCGAGCGGTTGTCGATGCTCCGCAAGAAGGCGTGACGGCCAAGAAGGCGTGACGACAGGGAAACGGGTGAGAGATGTTCGGTAAGCGCGGCACCACTGGTGATCAAATTGGCCTGAAGCCGCCGGCAGCCGTTGTGGAGCGCCCGGCCGTTGCAGCAGCACCGCGCGCGCCGGAACCCCATGTCAAACCCGCTCAGCAGACCATTTCATCACCCTCCATCGCACCAACCGGCCAGCCGGCGGGGATGGAAGAAAAGCCGCGCACTCAGGCCTTCTATGAGACGAAGAGCCAGGTTTTTGGCGCGCTGATCGAGGCGATCGATCTCTCGCAGCTCGCAAAGCTTGACGCGCAATCCGCGCGCGAAGAAATCCGCGACATCGTCGGCGAAATCATCGCCATCAAGAACATCGTGATGTCGATTGCCGAGCAGGAAGACCTGCTCGAGGATATCTGTAACGACGTCCTTGGTTATGGGCCCTTGGAGCCCTTGCTGGCGCGCGACGACATCGCCGATATCATGGTCAACGGCCCGAACGTCGTTTACATCGAAGTCGCGGGTAAGATTCAGCGTACCGGCATCCGCTTCCGCGACGGCTCGCAGCTGATGAACATCTGTCAGCGCATCGTGAGCCAGGTCGGCCGCCGCGTCGACGAATCCTCACCCATCTGCGACGCGCGTTTGGCCGACGGTTCCCGCGTCAACGTGATCGCGCCGCCGCTCGCCATCGATGGCGCCGTCCTCACCATTCGTAAGTTCAAGAAGGACAAGCTCACCCTCGAACAGCTGGTGAAGTTTGGCTCCATCACGCCTGAAGGCGCCGAGGTGCTGCGCATCATCGGGCGCGTTCGCTGCAATGTCGTCGTCTCCGGCGGCACGGGCTCTGGCAAGACGACGCTCCTCAACTGTCTGACCCGCTATATCGATTCCGACGAGCGCATCATCACCTGCGAAGACGCCGCTGAACTTCAGCTGCAGCAGCCCCACGTGGTGCGCCTCGAAACTCGCCCTCCGAACCTTGAGGGCGAGGGCAAGATCACCATGACCGACCTCGTCAAGAACTGCCTGCGTATGCGTCCTGAACGCATCATCGTCGGCGAGGTTCGCGGACCCGAGGTCTTCGACTTGTTGCAGGCCATGAACACGGGCCACGACGGATCGATGGGCACCATCCACGCCAACTCGCCGCGTGAGTGCCTCAGCCGTATGGAATCCATGATCGCCATGGGCGGGTTCTCGCTGCCGGCCAAAACCGTGCGCGAGATCATCGTCGGCTCGGTTGACATCATCGTCCAGGCGTCCCGCCTGCGCGATGGTTCGCGCCGCATCACCCACATTACTGAAGTTCTTGGGTTGGAAGGCGATACGCCGATCACCCAGGACCTGTTCGTCTACGAGATGGTTGGCGAGGACGAGCACGGCAAGATCATCGGCCGCCACCGCTCCACCGGCATCGGCCGTCCGCGGTTCTGGGACCGCGCCCGCTATTACGGCGAAGACAAAGCGCTCGCGGCGGCCCTTGATGCCGCCGATATCGGCGAACCCATGCGATGAGGACGAACTGATGGGCGGCTTAGACAATATCGCCATCATCGTGCTGGCCGCCATTGCGGCCGGTGGCTTGGCCTATGCGCTGATCTATCCTTTCCTGTCGGGCGAGGTGAAAGCCGACGAACGCGTCGAGGCGGTCAGTGTCCCGCGCGCCAAGCGCGGCGAAGAGCAGGTCTCGGCCAAGCGCGGCAACGTTGAAGATACGCTGAAGGAGCTTGAGGCGCGGCAGAAGAACGCGAGCCGACCATCGCTTTCAGTTCGCATCGCGCAAGCCGGTCTCACCTGGGACAAGAAAAAATTCTATTTGATCTCTGCGGGCTTCGGGGTCGCAGGCTTCATCGGCGCGCTCGTCGGCGGCCTGATGCCGATTTGGGCGCTATTCGCAGCCATCGTCATGGGGCTCGGCTTCCCCCAATGGCTCCTCGGCTTCTTGAAGAAGCGCCGCATGAAGCTGTTCCTTGAGGAACTGCCCAATGCCGTCGATGTCATCGTGCGCGGTATCAAGGCCGGTCTGCCGCTTGGCGACTGCATCCGTATCGTTGCAACCGAGTCCCAGGAACCGGTGAAGAGCGAGTTCCGCTTCATCATCGAACAGACGGTGCTCGGCATCCCGCTCGCGGAAGCCGTGCTCAAGCTCTTTGAGCGCATGCCCGTCCCGGAAGCGAACTTCTTCTGCATCGTCGTCGCCATTCAGCAGAAGGCCGGCGGCAACCTTTCGGAATCGCTGTCAAACCTCTCGAAGGTGCTGCGCGACCGTAAGAAAATGAAGGCCAAGATCGTCTCGATGTCGCAGGAAGCGAAATCATCTGCTGCAATCATCGCCTCGCTGCCGCCGCTCGTCATGGTCTTCGTCTATATTACAACACCCCAATACATGTCTTTGCTCTGGACAACGCAGATGGGTAATCTGTTGTTGGCGGGCTGCGTGTTCTGGATGTTCTGCGGCGTCATGGTCATGCGCCAAATGATCAACTTTGACTTCTGATCGGGAATCGAACGGTGCTGAGCCTCATCATCGACCGGGTCAATGACCGAGACTTCATGATCCAGCTCTTCATCGCCATTGCGGTGGGGGCAACAGCGCTGACATTCCTGATGCCGCTCGTCTCCGGCGACAATCTGGAACGGCGCATGAAGGCTGTTGCGGTTGAACGCGGCAAGATCCGCGACCGCGAGCGCACACGCCTCAACAATGGCGAGCGCATCGACATTCGCCGCTCGCCGAAGGTCTGGATGCAGCAGATCGTGCAGCGGCTCAACCTGACCAAATATGTCGGTCAGGAAGAAGCGCGCTTGAAACTCACCCAAGCCGGCTATCGCGGCCAGGCGCCCTATGTGGTCTTCCTGCTGTTCCGCATGGCCGTGCCGATCATCACCTTCGTGCTGGCGCTGATCTATCTCTTCGTGATCGGCGAAGTGCAGCAGCCGCCGATCATTCGAATGATTATGGCGTTGGTGGCCGCCTATATCGGCATGCAATTGCCCATGGTGTTCTTGAAGAACCAGATCACCAAGCGCCAATTGTCGATCCGCCGCGCCTTCCCGGACAGCCTCGATCTGCTGCTCATCTGCGTTGAAAGCGGCATGTCCATCGAAGTCGCGTTTAAGCGCGTGGCGAACGAGATTGGCACTCAATCCATTGCGCTCGCTGAAGAGCTGACTTTGACCACGGCCGAGCTCAGCTATTTGCAGGACCGGCGCATGGCCTATGAGAACTTGGGCAAGCGCACCGATATGGACGGCGTGAAGGCAGTCTGTACCGCGCTCATCCAGGCTGAGCGCTACGGTACGCCGCTTGCCAACACGCTGCGTGTAATGGCGCAGGAAAACCGCGACATGCGCATGGCGCTGGCGGAGAAGAAGGCGGCAGCCCTGCCGCCGAAGCTCACCGTGCCGATGATCGTGTTCTTTCTGCCCTGCCTTTTCGTTGTCATCATGGGCCCGGCCGCGATCCGCCTGATGGGTTCACCGTAACGGCACGCGTCCCTTCCATGCGACAGGCGGCCTTGGCGGGGCGCGCGGGCCATGCGATGGCCCGTTTCTCACCTTGAACCCGCGCGCGAGCTCGTGACCCCCCGCATCTTCGCCGTCCGATTTTTGTTTCCCTGCCTGATCGGGGCTCTCGGCGGCCTCGCCTTCCTCATGCTTGGCCTGCCCGCGCCCTGGCTCTCGGGATCGCTCGTTTCAGCCGCACTCGCGACCTTCTTCGGCATGAAGATCACCGTGCCCCCCACCATGCGCACGGGGGTGTTCCTGCTGCTCGGTGCCGTGATGGGCAGCGCGGTCACGCCGGAAACGCTGCGCCTCATGAGCACCTGGCCGGTGTCCATGGCCGGCCTCTTCGTGCTGGTTCCAGCCATCGTTTTGGGCATCATGGCCTATCTCGTACGCTTCCATGCGTGGGACCGTACCTCCGCCTTTTATGCCTCCATTCCCGGCGCCATGAGCTATGTCATGGCCATGACCTTTGCCTCCAATGCCAATGCCCGCTCGGTGGTCATTGTCCAAAGCGTCCGGCTCCTCCTCCTCGTTGCGGTCCTGCCCGGTCTTTTGGTGGTCGCAGGCCTCGGCGGCGGGCGCGCGCCGCCCACGCCCCACGCCGCGCTCTCTTGGCTCGACTATCCGCTGCTCTTCGTCGCTTCCGTCGTCGTCGGCCTCGGTGCCGATCGCTTAGGGATACCCGCCGGGGCTACGGTCGGCGCCATGCTCGCAAGCGCCGTCCTCCACGCCACCGGCCTTGTCACCGCGTCGATCCCCCAGCCCCTGATGATCATCGGCTTCGTCGTCATCGGCGTCTTCATTGCCGAGCGGTTCGCCGGGACTTCGATTGCCGAATTTCGCGAACTTGCGGGTGCCGCTTGCGGCGCCTTCTTCGTTGGCACCCTGGCTTCCATCCTCGTCGGCCTTGGGGTGGCTGCGATTACCGGGCTACCGGTTGGCAAGGTCATCCTCGCCTATGCGCCGGGCGGGATCGAGGCCATGACCATCCTCGCCTTCGTGCTTGATATCGATCCGGCCTTTGTCGGCGCCCACCATATCGCCCGGTTCCTCGGCATCGCGCTGCTCTTACCCTTGGCTGCGCGCTTGGTGCTGGGGCCGCAACCGCCACCGGGAACTCAGGGCGATCGGGCGGATTGACTGCAAACATGTCCGCTTCGCCGTTCACCCTGTTCATGTAAGGGACAGGGTTTGATCTTTATTCTCGCCGTTGTCCTGCTATAGCAGCGTCCAGGATTTGGGGTTTAGAGCCGTTGTCGCGCGTTGGGCGCTCAAGACGGCTCGTCAATAAGCGGAACATCTCGACATGCGTATCGCAATCGTGGGTGGTGGGGTCGGCGGACTATTCACCAATCTTCTTCTCGACCGGTTCTGCGAAGGCCTTTTCAGCGCGACCATTTTTGAAGCCAGCGACCGGGTTGGCGGCAAGGTGATGACCGATCGCTTCGAGAAGGCGAACGCCATCTATGAGCGTGGTGTCGCCGAATATTACGACTATTCCCACTTCGGTCCCGATCCGTTGAAGAAGCTGATCACCGACGTGCTCGGCCTCGACACCGTCAAGATGGACGGCAAGGGCGTGATCATCGGCGATGCCATCCTCAACACCCGCCGCGACATCAAGAAGCATTTCGGCGAAGCGACCGTGAAGGCGCTGGACGAGTTCCATGCCGAGTGTAAGCGCCTCTGTTCGCCCGACGACTATTACGAGGGCTATCTCGGCGACGACAACAAGCATCCCTGGGCCGGCAAGACCTTCCGCCAGATCCTGGACGAGATCCCCGATGAAGCCGCGCGCAAATATATCGAGATCGCCGCGCGCTCCGACATCGCGACCGAAGCCCATCTCACCAATGCGTTGAACGGCCTGAAGAACGTCCTCATGGACGATCCGGCCTATCTGCGCCTCTATTCTATCGTTGGCGGCAATGAGAAGCTCGTCGAGGGCGTTGCCTCCCGCATCTCCGGCAAGGTGATGCTGGAGAGCCGCGTCGACGCAATGCGTCGCAATGACGACGACACCTGGACGCTGACGGTGCGCCGTAAGGGCAAGACCGAGACCCATGTGTTCGACATCGTCGTGCTCTCGGTGCCCAATACCTGGGTCGCCCAGATCGAATTCCAGGACCGGGCCGTGCGTATGGCCGTGCAGAAGCACATGGCGCATTACGACCATCCCGCCCACTACCTCCGCATTTCCTGCCTGTTCAAGAAGCCGTTCTGGTCGGAGGCCTTCTCCGGCAACTACGTGATGACCGACGCCTTCGGCGGCGCCTGCATCTATGACGAGGGCTCGCGCCATCCGACCAAGCACGGCATTCTCAGCTGGCTCGTGCCGGCAACCCAGGCTGCCATGCTGTCGAACGTCGCCGATGACGTGCTCATCGCTCGCGCGGTTGATTCGCTTCCCGGCGAGCTCGCGGCCATCGCCAAGAAGCAGCTGATGGAAGGCAAAGTTCAGCGCTGGGTCGGTGCCATTTCCGGGCTTCCCGGCGGCAATCCGCAGCAGGAACTGCGGCTGCGTCACGAGCCCGACGCCAAGACCATGCCGAACTTCTATTTCGTCGGCGACTATCTGTTCGATTCGACCGTCAACGGCGCCTATGACTCCGCCAATTTCGCCGTCGACATGATGATGGGCAAATTGCGCCTCACCGCCTTCAACGGCGCGAATAAGAAGGTCGACGAGACCATCAAGAGCGATCCCAATGCTAAGGCCAAGGGTATCGTCAAAGAAGGCTTCGTGGAATCGACGCTCTCCACCGACTATCACGACGAATATGCCGTCGGCATGAGCTACGAAGAGAGCTTCCGCGAATATTTCGACGAGCAATACAATGCCGATCTCTATGAGTGCATCTTCGGCATCAAGGCGCCCTATCGCCTCCTCGATGTGGGGTCAGCGAGCGGCCTCACGCTGAAATGCTTTGACGATATCGGCATTGAGGCCTGGGGCATTGAGAACAACCGTCACGTCCATTCCCAGACGGCGCCGGAATGGATGGATAAGAACCTCCTCGGCGATGTCACCAAGCTGCCCTTCGAGGATCAGTCCTTCGACGTGATCTATGACACCGCGCTCTGCTACGTGCCGGAGGATCTGATCGAGGCGGCCATTGCCGAACTCTATCGCGTCACCCGCATCGGCATCTTCTTCGGCGGCATCACCGCCGACATGACCCGCGAAGTCATCGAATATCACGAGGTCTTCGACGGCGTTCTGACGCTTGAGTCGCTCTGGCAATGGTCGGAACGGTTCCAGCGCCATGGCTGGAAGCTCGCCGTCCACGATCAGAAGGTCTTGAAGAAGGCCTGGAAGATCGAGTGCGACGCCAACGAGGGTGATTTTCCCTGGTATCCCGATATGGATACCATGCGCTATTGCTTCTACGCCAAGCCCGACGCGGCCGAGTGGGTCGCCAAGCTCAAGGCGGGCGAAACCTCAAAGGCAAGCCCGCTGATGCCCGTGGGCAAGGCCGGCATCATCAAGCCGAAGCCGAAAGTGCTCGTCACCGGCAAGTAAGCCGGTCTCGCGCCGCCCTCATTGAGCGGCGGCGCGCGCCTGCGCTTCTGAAAAGGCGCGCCCCGGGATCGAGGCGAGCAGCGCCTGGGTATAGGGATGGCTCGGCGCGCCGAACACCTGCGCGGTCGGGCCATGTTCCACGACAGCGCCATCCTTCATGACAGCCACGAGATCGCAGACTTGAGCGGCGACCCTCAGGTCATGGGTGATGAACACGATCGAGAGCCCGAGCCGTGATCTGAGATCGGCGAGGAGCTTCAACACCTGCGCCTGCACCGAGACATCGAGCGCCGACACCGGCTCATCGGCCACGAGGACATCGGGTTCGAGGGCGAGGGCGCGCGCAAGGCCAATGCGCTGGCGTTGGCCACCGGAAAACTCGTGGGGGTAGCGGTCGATGCCTGACGGGTCGAGTCCGACCAGCGCGAAAAGATCACGCGCGCGCTTCATGGCTTCCTCGCGCGGGACGCCATGGATCATCGGCCCCTGCGCCACCAATTCGCCCACGCGACGGCGCGGATTGAGCGAACCATAGGGGTCCTGGAACACCATTTGGATCCGCCGGGTGGCCGCCCGCATCTCACGCTTCGAGAGGCTGGCGAGATCGACATCGCCGAGGCGGATCTCGCCGGAATCGGGATCCACGAGGCGAATGATACAGCGCGCGAGCGTCGATTTGCCCGAGCCGGACTCACCGACGACGCCAAGCGTCGCCCCCTTCGGCAAGGTGAGCGTCACATCCTTCACCGCATGGGTCACGCGCGCGCCGCGACCAAGAAAGCCGCCGGTGCGATAGGTCTTGTCCACATGCGCGAGCGTCAGGATCGTCTCATCCGCAATGGGGCGGGCGGGGGGCGCGAGCAGCGGCGGCACGGCCGCGATCAACTGCTTGGTATAGGCATGTTTGGGCGCAGCGAGCACCTCTTTCGCCGGATCCTCCTCCCCCACCAGGCCATGCTGCATCACCGCGACGCGGTCGGCGATTTCGGCGACAACGCCGAAGTCATGGGTGATGAAGAGCACCGCCGTGCCCTTGCGCTTCTGCAGGTCGCGAATGAGTTTCAGGATCTGCGCCTGGGTCGTCACGTCCAAAGCGGTGGTGGGCTCGTCCGCAATGAGCACGCGCGGATCAAGCGCCAGGGCCATGGCGATCATGGCGCGCTGCCGCTGCCCGCCGGAGAGTTCGTGGGGGTAGGCGCGCGCGGCCTGGGCGGGGGAGGGGATGCGCACCTCATCCAAGAGCGCCAAGACCTTCCCATTGATCGCCGCTGCATCAAGGTCTGTGTGGATCGCGAACATCTCGCCGATCTGGTCGCCGATGGTGCGCAACGGGTTCAGCGCCGTCATCGGCTCTTGGAAGATCATGGCGATGCCAGCGCCGCGCACCCGGCGCATCTCATCTTCGCTAAAGGCGGTGAGATCGCGGCCCTCAAACAGGATGCGCCCCCCGGCAATCGAAACGCCGCCGGGCAGAAGCCGCATCACCGCATTGGCGGTCATGGATTTGCCCGAGCCCGACTCCCCGACGACGCAGAGGATTTCGTCGTCATTGAGCGTCAGCGTCACGTCTTTCAGCGCATGCGGCCGGTCAGCGCCGGCGGGCAGGGCAACCGTCAAGCCATCGAGGACGAGGCGCGCGCTCATTTGCCCTTCAGCCTTGGGTTCAGTGCGTCATTCAAGCCCTGACCCACGAGTGAGACGGCAAGCACGGTGATGAGGATAGCCAGTCCCGGAATAGCTGAGACGTACCATTGGGTGCGCAGCACATCGCGGCCGAGACCGATGAGATTGCCCCAGGAGGCGACATTGGGGTCGGAAAGGCGCAGGAAGGCGAGCGCGCTTTCAAGCAGGATCGCCACCGCCATCACCACGCTGGCATAGACAATAACCGGCGGCAGCGCATTGGGCAGCACCTCGCGGAAGATGATGGCGGCATCTCGCATGCCGAGCGTGCGGCAGGCCTGAACGAATTCGCGGTTTCTGAGCGAGAGGAACTCAACGCGGGTAAGGCGCGCGGGCGCCGGCCAAGACACGAAGCCGATCGCAACCGTCACAGTGGTAATCGTCGAGCCAAAGACCGCGACGAACACCAGAAGCAGCAGGAAGTTCGGCAGCGTCTGGAACGCCTCGGTAATGCGCATCAGAACGGTGTCGACGGCGCCGCCATAATAGCCGGCGAGAGCGCCGACGAAGATGCCGATGGCAATGGCGATGGTGGTGGCGACCAAGCCGATGAGCAGCGAGATGCGCGCGCCGTGGAAAATCTGGGCCGCAATGTCGCGCCCGGAATTATCCGTGCCGAGCAGGAAGCGCGGATTGTCCAAGGGCCAGATCAAGGGCCGTCCGGCGAGCGCCAGCGGGTCGCGCGGATAGAGCCAGCCGGCGCTCGCCGCCATCGCTAGCACCACGACGAGGAGGGCGAGCCCCACCACGGCGGTGGGCGAACGAAAGTAGGTGATGACGATCCGGCGCACCTTAAGTCCCCGTGGTGATGCGTGGATCGAGCCGCGCGTAAACGAGATCGACCAGGAAGTTCACGACAATGACGAGCAGCGCCGAGACAAAGACGATGCCGAGCAGCGTGTTGAGGTCGCGCTGAACCACGGCCTCATAGGCCAATCGCCCCAAGCCCGGCAGCGAGAAAACGCTTTCCACGACCACCGAGCCGCCGAGCATGGTGCCGGCCTGGAGGCCGATCAGCGTCACCATAGGGAGCAGCGCATTGCGCAGCACATGGCGGATGACGACGCGGGTCTCATCGAGCCCCTTGGCCCGTGCAGTCCGCACAAAATCGAGCGTCATCACATCCAGCATGGAGGCGCGCATGATGCGCAGATAGATCGCGAGAAAGATCAGCCCGAGCGTGAAGGTGGGCAGCACCAAGTGCATGGCGATATCGAGCGTCCGCCTGAGCCCCGTATAGCCCATGGTAATGTCTTCAAATCCACCCGCCGGCAGCCATTGCAGATAGACGGAGAACACCACGATCGCCATCAGCCCGAACCAGAACGAGGGTGTCGCATAGAAGATGAGACCAACCGTCGAGATCAGCGTATCGGGCCAAGCATTCACCCGCCGCGCCGCCAGCACGCCCAGCACCAGCCCGAAGAAGAAGGCGAAGGACAGCGAGGCGATCATGAGCAATAATGTAGCCGGCAAACGTTCAGCAATCACCGTCGAGACCGGCTTGCCGTAAATCGCGGAAAACCCGAGATCAAAGCGAATGAGGCGGAGCAAATATTGCCCGAGCTGGGCTGCTACGGACAGGTCGAGCCCGTAGAAGCGGCGCAGATCCGCCGCCACCTTGGCGTCCGCGCCGCCCATTTGGGCGAGCAGCGCGTCCACCGTATCGCCGGGCG
>JBAWYY010000010.1:0-17835 GCA_037143285.1 Alphaproteobacteria bacterium
CCGGACGCCATTGATGCGATTGCGGATCTCGCTGTGGAGGTGAATTCGTCCGTAGAGAATATCGGCGCCAGGCGGCTGCAGACCATCATCGAGCGGGTCTTGGACGATATCTCGTTCACGGCTCCTGACCGCGCCGGCGAGGCGGTGTCCATCGATGCGGCGCTGGTCAAGAAGACAGTGGGCGATCTCGCGAAGAACGCCGATCTAAGCCGCTTCATTCTGTAAGCCGAGATGGGGGCGGACGGTCCTGCTGCCCCTTCCCAATCTCCCAATCCCATGCAACCTTTCACTTAAGTCATTGTGGGCACAAGAACCCACAGATTTTTGGAGGAAATTGCCATGGATCGTCGCCAGTTTCTGGCAGCGGGTGTGGGTGCGTCGACACTTGCAGCCCCTGCTCTCGCGCAAACGCCTTTCCCAAACCGTCCTGTGACCTTAATCGTGCCCTGGGCCGCCGGTGGCGCAACCGATGTCACCATGCGAGCCATGGCGGATTCGGCCGCCAAGGTGCTGGGTCAGCCGATTGTTGTCGATAATCGCACCGGCGGTGGCGGCTCGGTTGGGCCGGCAACCATGGCCGCGTCAGCGCGGCCTGACGGCTATACGATCTCGCAGATTCCGATCTCGGTGTTTCGCATCCCGCTGATGCAGCGCACGACCTGGGATCCGCTACGCGATTTCAGCTATATCGCCCATCTCACCGGCTACACCTTCGGCGTCACGGTGAAGGCGGATTCGCCGTTCCAAACCTTCCAGGATGTGATCGAGCACGCGCGTGCCAATCCAGGCGCTGTGACCTATGCGACACCTGGCGCTGCAACGAGCTTGCACATCGGCATGGAGATGATCGCGCACAAGGCCGGCGTGAAGTTCACCCATGTGCCTTTCCGCGGTGGTGCAGAAACCAATGCGGCAGTTCTTGGCGGTCATACCGTTCTGCAAGCCGACTCAAGCTCCTGGAAGCCTCTCGTGGAGGCCAAGCAGCTGCGCTTGTTGGTCGTCTGGACCAAGGATCGGGTGAAATCCTTCCCGGATGTGCCGACGCTCCAGGAGGTCGGTTTTCCCTTCGTGTTCGACTCGCCCTTCGGTGTTGCCGGGCCTCGCGGCTTGGACGCGCGGGTCGTGAAAATCCTGCACGATGCGTTCAAGGCCTCGGTGGAAGATCCCGCCGTGATTGAGACCCTGGCGCGCTTTGACATGTTCCCGAGCTACAAGAATTCGACCGACTATCGCGCCTTTGTCGAGGCAACGATTGCGGAAGAACGTGCGGCCATTGAACGTCTCGGTTTGGTTCAGCGCGGCTAACGCGGATGAAACGCGCGGAAGTGATCGCTGGCCTCGGCTTTCTTGCCATTGGCGGCGTCGTCATGTGGGAAGGCATCGATCTCGGCATCGGACGCCTGCGCCAACCCGGCGCGGGCTTCAGCTTGGTCGGGCTCGGCGGCGCGCTGATTGCCCTGTCCCTCGTCGTGACGATACAGGGCCTAGTGGATCGTACCGCAGGCCCGGTGCTGTTTCGCGATACGCGATGGGGACGAGTTCTCGCGACCGTCATCGCACTTGTGACCTATGCCGCTGTGCTTCCGCTCATCGGGTTCTTGGCGGCAACACCGATCCTTCTCTTGGTGCTCTTGCGGGCCATCGACCCCGTGAGGTGGCCAATCGCAGGCGCTATCGCCGTCTCCGCCAGCGGCATCACCTGGTACGTGATCCAGAAATGGCTCGCGATCCAACTGCCCGCCGGTTCGCTATGGGAGTTTGTATCGTGATGGTGCCACACTGGGCGCGACCCCCATGGATGTGATCGCTAATCTCGGCACGGGTTTTCTGGTGGCCTTGGCGCCAGCCAATCTTTTCGCCTGTTTCGTCGGCGTTGTGGTCGGTACACTTGTGGGAGTGCTGCCGGGTATCGGCCCGGTAACGGCCATGTCGCTACTCTTGCCGGTCACGCTTTCGGGCTCGCCAGAGGCTGGCATCATCATGATGGCCGGGATCTATTATGGCTCGATGTATGGGGGGTCGACGACCTCGATCCTCGTCAATATTCCCGGCGAAGCAGCAAGCGTTGTGACCTGTCTCGACGGCCATCAAATGGCGCTGAAGGGTCGGGCTGGCACTGCCCTTGGCATGGCAGCTCTTGCCTCGTTCATTGCGGGCCTTGCGGCTATCGTCGTGCTGATGTTGGTGGCGCCAACTCTCGCGCGGGTCGCGGTCTCGATTGGGCCGGCGGATTATGTCGGCCTGATGGTACTGGGTCTCGTGATCCTCACGTTTTTGACCCAGGGCTCTATGGTGAAATCGCTGATCATGGCGATCATTGGGGTCATTCTCGGCCTCGTCGGCCTTGATGGCATCACGGCGTCACCCCGCTTGACCTTTGATCGCATGGAACTGGTCGATGGAATCGGATTGATCCCCGTGGTCATGGGTCTATTCGGCGTGGCCGAAGTGCTCACCAATATCGAGAAGGCCGTGCGCCGCGATGTGGTGACGAGCCGCATCGGCGGCCTGTTGCCGTCGCGGGCCGATTGGAGTGCAAGTGCTGCCCCCATCGCGCGGGGTTCGGTATTGGGCTTTCTGCTCGGCATTTTGCCGGGCGGCGGCGCGGTGATTGCGTCCTTTGCCTCCTACGCCCTTGAAAAGCGCCTCTCTAAGACGCCTGAGCGGTTTGGCCATGGTGCGATTGAAGGCGTTGCCGGGCCTGAGGCTGCCAATAATGCCGCTGCCGGCGGGGCGTTCGTGCCGCTTTTGACGCTCGGCATCCCGCCCAATGTAGTGATGGCGCTCCTGCTTGGTGCCTTCGTGGTCCACGGCCTTCAGCCGGGACCGCTGATGATGGTTCAAAATCCCCAGATCTTCTGGGGCATCATTGCCTCCATGGTGGTGGGCAATGCCATGCTCCTGGTTCTAAACCTGCCCCTTATCGGCATGTGGGTTCAGCTCCTACGCATTCCCTATAATGTGCTGTTCCCACTGATCCTTTTGTTCGCAATCATCGGGGTCTACTGCTCGTCGAACAATGTCTTCGACATCGTTGTGATGATCGGCTTCGGCGTGTTCGGCTATGTCGTGCGCAAGCTTGGCTACGAGGCCGCACCCCTGGTGCTCGCCTTCGTCTTAGGGCCGCTTCTTGAAACCAATCTGCGGCGCGCGCTCCTCATGAGCCAGGGTGATCCGTCGATTTTTGTCACACGACCGGTGGCGGCGATCTGCCTTTTGGCCGCCGTCGCGCTCATCGTCGTGCCGTTAATCCCAGCCTTGCGGCGCACACGCGAGAAAGTCGCCCTCGATGAGGGCGCTTGACCCTCAGCGGTGTTGGAACTTCGCCGGGCGCTTGTCCACGAAGGCTGCCATTCCTTCTTTCTGGTCTTGGGTCGCAAACATCGCGTGGAAGACCCGCCGCTCAAAGCGCACGCCCTCGGCAAGCGTCGTTTCGTAGGAGCGATTGACGCTTTCTTTCGTCATCATGACCGCGGGCAGTGACATTGACGCGATCTCGGCTGCCACTTTCAAGGCTTCAGCGACCAGCGCGTCCGCCGGCACGATGCGAGAGACGAGACCCACCCGCTCGGCCTCGGCCGCGTCCATCATCCGGCCGGTCAAGCACATTTCCATGGCTTTGGACTTGCCGACAAAACGCGTCAGGCGCTGGGTGCCACCGGCGCCGGGCATGACGCCGAGCTTGATCTCCGGCTGGCCAAATTTCGCCGTATCGGCCGCAAGAATGAAGTCGCACATCATGGCGAGTTCGCAGCCGCCACCCAGAGCGAAGCCCGCAACAGCGGCGATGATCGGCTTGCGCCTTTGGGCAACTCGGTCCCAGGACGTGATGAAATCCTCGAGATAGCTCGCAGGATAGGTCTTGGCCTGCATTTCCTTGATATCGGCGCCAGCCGCGAAAGCGCGCTCCGACCCGGTGATGACAACACAGCCGATGCTCTCGTCGTGCTCAAAAGCATCGAGCGTCGTGTTGATCTCGGCGATGACCTCGCTGTTGAGCGCATTCAGCGCCTTCGGCCGGTTCAATCGTATCAGGCCAACACGGTCATGGATCTCGACCAGAATGGTTTCGAAACTCGGTAGGGTCATGGCGTGCTCCCAGGGTCAGGCTTGGTTTTTTTAAGTGCTAACCGAGCTTGTCCACGCTGTCATCACAGCCAAGCGGGGGACTTCAGCGCAGGCGAATTAAACGCGCCTGAGGCTCACGGTTTCAATCGCATGGCCCTCGCCCTTTTTCAGGATCAAGGTCGCGCGCTGACGGGTGGGCAGAATATTGTCGCGGAGATTGACTAGGTTGATGCCGTACCAGAGGGCGAGCGCGATCTTTTGCGCTTCGAGATCAGACAATTCAGTGTAGCGCTGGAAATAGCTTTTCGGATCTCGGAAGGCTGTGCCGCGAAGGCGCATGAAGCGCTCGAAGTACCAACTCTCGAGGAGATCTTCGTCGGCATCGATGAAGATCGAGAAGTCGAAGAAATCCGACACATAGGGCACAGCCTTGCCATCGCGCGGTGGGCGACCGGTCTGCAGAACATTCAAGCCCTCGACGATCAGGATATCCGGGCTGTCGACTTCCACCGTCGCGCCGGGGACCACGTCATAGACGAGGTGGGAATAAACCGGCGCCTTCACATGGCGCTTGCCGGCCTTCACATCAGCCAAAAAGCGCAGCAGGGCTTTGGCATCATAACTTTCCGGAAAACCCTTCTTTTTCATCAGCCCTTCGCGCTCAAGCACGGCATTGGGGTAGAGAAAACCATCGGTCGTCAGCAGATCGACCTTGGGCGTGTTGGACCAGCGCTGCAGAAGCGCTTGCAAGACGCGCGAGGTTGTCGACTTACCAACGGCGACTGATCCGGCCACCCCGATGACGAAGGGGATTTTGACGTCTGTGGAGCCCAAGAACGATTGGGTCGCGCGCGAGAGCTTTTGAGCCGCGGCCACATAGAAGGACAGAAGGCGCGAGATCGGCAGATAGATTGCCTCAACGTCTTCCATCGAGAGATTGTCGTTGAAGGAGCGCAGCCGTGCGATTTCGTCGGGGCGCAGCGTCATTGGCGTATCGGCGCGCTTGGCGGCCCATTCGGCCCTGGTGAACACACGATATGGCGAGAGAGCCTCCTCCGGCTCAGTCACAAAATAGGGCGGGGCAAGTTTAGGCGACATCACTGCGAACTCGTTCTCAGAGCATTAGGCTTTTGGCCGCGCCGCTTTTTCAGCGTGCCCGGACTGGGTTGTACGACGTGCGAGTTCCGCCATCACGTCAGCATGGGCCACACCCCTCGCTCGCCAGAGGACCAAGAGGTGGTAGAGGACATCGGCGCTTTCCGCGATAAGGGCTTTGGTATCATCTCCGGCCCCCGCGATGACCGCTTCCACCGCCTCTTCGCCAAATTTCTTGGCGCAGGCGAGCGGGCCCTTCGTAATCAGCGAGGCCGTATAGCTCTCGGCCGCCGGCGCGTCCGCGCGCGCGGCAACGATCGCTTCGAGTTCAGCCAATGAGAAGGCGGTCATAACGCTCCTGTCGGTCTTATGCCCGGTATCATGAGGAAAAATGCGCGTTTGGGAAGGAGAGATCCGGCGGAAGGTGAATTCTCAGCCTTGAGATTAGACAATCCCGTCCATTCGGACGGGTAGACCGGCGGCCTTCATATGCCGTTTGACGTCGCCAACCGTGAAGGTGCCGAAATGGAAGACGCTTGCGGCGAGAAGGCCTGTAGCGCCGCCCTCGCGGGCACCCGCTACAAAGTGATCGAGCGTGCCAACGCCGCCTGAAGCGATAACAGGCACATTCACGGCATCGGACACCGCGCGCGTGGGAGGGATATCGAAGCCGATCTTGGTGCCATCGCGATCCATCGAGGTGAGCAAGATCTCACCCGCCCCGAGTGCGACGACCTCGCGGGCGTAAGCAACAGCATCAATGCCTGTGGGTTTGCGCCCACCATGGGTAAAGATCTCGAAGCGGGCGGGTTCGCCCTCAGCAGAAACGCGCTTGGCATCAATTGCGACAACAATGCATTGATTGCCGAATTTATCGGCCGCTCGTCCCACAAAACTAGGATCGTGCACTGCCGCAGTGTTGATCGACACTTTATCAGCGCCGGATTGCAAGAGTGCACGAATATCATCGAGCGCGCGGACGCCACCGCCAACCGTCAACGGCATGAAGCAGGCCTCGGCCGTTCGGCTCACCACATCAAACATCGTGCGGCGGTCTTCGTGGCTTGCGGTGATATCGAGGAATGTCAGTTCGTCAGCGCCGGCGGCGTCATAGGCTTTGGCGGCTTCCACGGGATCGCCGGCATCGACGAGATCGACGAATTGGACGCCCTTGACGACCCGGCCGTCTTTCACATCCAGACAGGGGATGACGCGCAACTTGAACGACATGACGGGTTTCCGATGGCGGGCGGCGCGTTAGAGCGGAGAACCCACGCAATGGCAAGGCCATCTGTGCCGTCTCGCGCTTGAGCCGGTTCTTGTGCTTAATCCCACCATGATCGATCAGAAGGCCGAGATGCTCGACCCGTCGCTCCCGCCGCGCTTTGCAGCCTGGTTCGCGAGCCGCGGTTGGCAACCGCGCGCCCATCAGCTTGATCTCCTCGAGAAAGCCCGGGCTGGACGATCTGCGCTGCTGATTGCGCCGACGGGTGCCGGTCAGACGCTCGCCGGGTTTTTACCGAGCCTCGTCGAGCTAGCAGATCGACCTCCGGCACGGGCACGGGCCTCTCGGCTGCACACCCTTTATATTTCGCCGCTTAAGGCTTTGGCGGTGGACGTTGCGCGCAATCTTCTCACCCCCGTCGCTGAAATGGCGCTGCCGATCCGCGTTGAGACCCGCACCGGCGATACGCCGGTCTCAAAACGCCAGCGGCAGAAGTCTGATCCGCCGGACATCCTGCTTACGACCCCCGAACAGCTCGCGCTTCTCTTGGCCTCGGGCGAAGCGAACCTGCTGTTTGCCGACCTGAAACGCGTCGTTCTCGATGAATTGCATGCGCTGGTCACCTCCAAGCGCGGCGATCTCCTCAGCCTTGGCTTGGCGCGGCTTCACGCCATCGCGCCCGGACTACACGTGGTTGGCCTCTCGGCGACCGTCTCAGAGCCGGCCGATCTCGGCCGTTATCTGATGCCGCAAGGCCCTGTTCCAGCAAACGCCGACGTGGTTGTGGCACAGGGCGGGGCGGCACCCGATATTTCCATGCTCGATACGCAGGAACGGCTGCCCTGGGCCGGCCATTCCGCCCGCCATGCGCTGCCAGAGCTCTATGCGCTGATCAAGGCGCACAAGACCACCTTGGTCTTTGTGAATACCCGCAGCCAGGCTGAACTCGTTTTTCAACTGCTCTGGGATATCAACGACGACGGTTTGGCAATCGCGCTCCATCACGGCTCCCTCGACGTTGCCCAGCGCCGCAAGGTGGAAGACGCCATGGCGGCGGGGCGGTTGAAGGCCGTCGTTTGCACATCATCACTCGATCTCGGGATCGACTGGGGCGATATCGACCTTGTCATCAATGTTGGTGCCCCAAAGGGTGCGAGCAGGATCATCCAGCGTATCGGACGCGCTAACCATCGTTTGGATGACCCCTCCAAGGCCGTGCTCGTCCCCGCCAATCGGTTTGAGGTCATGGAATGTCGCGCCGCCATCGACGCGGTGCGCGCGGGCGTTCAGGACACGCCCTCGCCACGCACCGGCGCGCTCGATGTGCTTGCTCAGCATGTGCTGGGCCGATGTGTTGCGGGGCCCGTCTCGGCAGATGAGCTGTTCCGCGAAGTTCGGGCGGCAGCCCCCTATGCCGCGCTCACCCGCGAGGATTTCGATGACGTCTTGGCCTTTGTCGCCACCGGCGGCTATGCGCTGAAAAGCTATGAGCGCTTTGCCAAGATACGGCATCGCAAAGATGGGCTGTGGCAGGTCACGCACCCGCGCATCGCCCAACAGTATCGCATGAATGTCGGGACCATCGTTGAATCGACCATGTTGAAGGTGAGGTTGGTCCGTTCAGCACGCCAACCCGTGCATGGCTATTCGGGCCCGATTGCCCGAGGTGGTCGCGTCCTCGGTGAGATCGAGGAATATTTCATCGAAGGTTTGGTGGTTGGCGACACCTTCGTCTTCGGCGGCGAGATCGTTCGATATGAGGCCATGGCCGAGAACGAGGTCTATGTCTCGCGCTCGTCTGCGACTGAACCGAAGGTGCCGGCCTATGCAGGCGGCAAGTTTCCCCTGTCCACCTATCTCGCCGACCGGGTGCGTCACATCCTAGCGGATAAGCCGTCCTGGAACGGATTGCCGGACCAGGTCGCCGATTGGCTTCGCGTTCAAGCTGAGGTCTCGGTTGTCCCGAAAGCGGGCGAGCTTTTGGTCGAAACTTTTCCGCGTTCAGGCAAGCATTACCTAGTCGCCTATCCCTTTGAAGGACGGCTCGCCCACCAAACCCTCGGCATGCTGCTGACACGCCGCCTTGAGCGGGCGCGGCTTCGGCCCATGGGCTTTGTCGCTAACGATTATTCGCTCTCGGTATGGTGCCTGTCGGACATGTCGGGCGCGATCAAAAGCGGGAAGCTGTCGCTTGCCGACCTGTTCGACGAGGACATGCTAGGCGATGATTTGGAGGCGTGGCTTGACGAGAGCCAAATGATGAAACGCACATTCCGCACCTGCGCCGTGATTGCAGGACTGATCGAGCGGCGCTTTCCTGGCAAGGAGAAAACGGGGCGACAGGTCACGATCTCGACCGACCTTGTCTATGATGTCCTTCGCAAACACGAGCCGAACCATATTCTTCTGCGCGCCGCTCGTGCGGATGCGGCGACCGGACTTCTCGATATCGCTCGTTTAGGCCAAATGCTCTCACGCATCCGGGATCGAATCGTTCATAAAGCGCTTGATCGTATTTCGCCGCTAGCGGTGCCCGTGATGCTGGAGATTGGGCGCGAGCCCATTTATGGCGAGGCGGCAGAAGCGATTATGGCTGAGAATGAGATCACGATGTTAACCGAAGCAGGTCTTTGAGGACTTTTATGACGCTCGCCGAGCATAGGTCGCAGTTTGCTGGCATCGACATGGCGGGCGAGGCGCTCCTGCCCGATGTCTCGGGTGCCCTGTGGTGGGAAGCAGCGTCGACGCTCATCGTTTCCGACCTCCATCTCGAAAAGGGCTCGTCCTATGCCGAGCGGGGGCTCTTTCTGCCGCCTTATGACACAGCAGCGACGCTTGCGGCTCTGACTACCGCCATCGCGCGGTTCATGCCACGCAGAGTGATCGCGCTGGGCGACAGCTTCCATGATCGACGCGCCCTCGACCGGATCGATCCAAGCGATATGGCAGCCCTTCTGGCCCTCCAATCCGGGCGGAACTGGCTGTGGATCGTCGGTAATCATGATGTTGCGCTGGAAGGCATTCTTCCCGGCGATCACGCGGCCGTCCTGTCTGAGGGCGGCCTCACCTTCATTCACGAGCCGAGCTCCAAACCATCATCGGGCGAAATCGCCGGTCATTTGCACCCGGCCGCAAAAGTTAAAGGTCGCGGTCGAGGGGTGAGGAGACGCGCGTTCATCACCGACGGCGAACGCATGGTGATGCCCGCCTTCGGTGCCTATACGGGTGGGCTGAATTGCCGAGACGGCGCGGTGGAAGCGTTGTTCCCGCGGGGTTTCATAGCGCTGATGATGGGTGACGACCGGATCTATACCGTGCCGCAAGCCCATTGCTGGGCCGATTGAGTTTACACTGCGGCTTTTCGATAGGCCCAAACACGCGCAGGCGGCATGTTGCGCCAGATGCGCTCGGAAGGCTCGGCGGTGAAGCCACCACTTTTGAGCGGCACAGGCGACACCACGGCATAGGTGAACTGAACGAAGGGCGCGCCGGGACGCAAAAGGTCGAACGCATCATGGAGGAGTGCTAACCGCACAGGCTCGGGGCGCGTCACGAGGGGTAATCCGGAAACAACGGCATCCAGCGGCCCGTTGAGGCGGCCGGCCAAAGTGCGCTTCAACGTATAGGCGTCGCCCTGAATAACGGTGGCCTTGGGAAAGCGTTCGCGGAGCAAGCGGCAAAACTCGCCTGAGAACTCAACGAGGACGAGGCGGGACTGATCCACACCGCGATCAATGAGCGCCTTGGTGACAGGCCCTGTGCCAGGCCCAAGCTCCACCACTGGACCGGTACCGAGCGGATCGATGTAGGCTGCCATGCGGCGCGCAAGAATCGGACCCGACGGGGTGACCGCACCCATGCGCAGCGGGTTCTTCAGCCAGTTCTTCAAGAATCGCGCATCGTCGTCGCCACGCGTCGTTCGAGACCGGTCCCGGTGTACCCCTGCGATCATTGGTTCGACCATGCCGCTCACTTGTTACCGTGCGCTAATCGCGCAGCCTGTCGTCGATCCGTCACACGTATAAGGGGTCTACCGAAGCGTCAAGATGTCGCAGGCCATCTCCTGACCTGCGGAGGCGCTTAGGCGGAGGGGTTTTGCTTAGGCAAATAATCATACCAAATCGCCTTTTCACCCATTTCTGCGACAAAACTGGCGTGAAACTGCCTCGCTTCGTCATCAAGGCGGGGCGCTAAGGGCGTTGGTCTCGTGAGAGGAACAACCACTTGTGTTGTTCGACGCTCGGACACGCGCCGGGCTTCCGAGAGGCCGAGATTGGCCTGACGGCCGCCTGTAAGCTCAACATAGATGTCGGCGAGTAGTTCGGCATCAAGGAGCGCACCGTGTTTTGTGCGCTTCGAGTTATCGATGCCAAAGCGTGAACAGAGCGCGTCGAGATTGTTTGGCCCCGCGGGAAACCGTCGCCGTGCGAGGACAAGCGTATCCACCAGCCGATCGCGCGCGATCGGGATCCGGCCTGCGCGCTCAAGCTCAGCATTGATGAAGCCAATGTCAAACTGCGCATTGTGAATGACGAGAGGGCTGTCGGCGACGAAATCGAGAAAAGCATCGGCGACGCTAGCGAACAGCGGCTTATCGCGAAGGAACTCGCTCGACAGGCCGTGGACCGCAAAGGCCTCGGCTGGCATATCTCGCTCGGGGTTGAGATACACGTGAAACGTCTGGCCCGAGGGGATGTGGTTCAGAAGCTCAAGGCAGCCGATCTCAACCAAGCGGTCGCCGCGCAGCGCATCAAGCCCCGTTGTTTCGGTATCGAGCACAATTTCCCGCATCAGTGTCGTCCCCGGCTGCCTGAAAAGGCGCGTATCATCGACTGCACTTGGCGCTCTGCAGCAGCAAACCCTAGTCCAGTATCGATCACCAAATGCGCGCGCTTCCTCTTCTCGGCATCAGGCATCTGGCGCGCAAGGAGGCTCGAAAACTTTTCCTCAGTCATTCCAGGGCGAGCCAACACGCGGGCGCGCTGAACATCGGCAGCGGCCGAGGCAACGACGATCACATCAACAGCTTCACTGCCGCGCCCCTCAAGCAACAGCGGAATATCAAGCACCACCATGGCGGCACCTTTGGCGCGGGCATCGCTCAGAAACTGGTCGCGAGCTGCAGCAACGAGGGGGTGAACAATACCTTCAAGTGTTTTGAACGCGGCAGGATCGGCCATAACAGCTGCTCCCAGCCTTGTGCGGTCAACCACGCCATCTTTGGTCGTTCCAGGAAAGGCTTTCTCGATCAGAGGCGCGGCCGCGCCTGCATAGAGCTTATGGACGACTGCATCGGCGTCGTGCACGGGAATCCCGGCTTTTCGAAAAAAGCCTGAGGTGGTCGATTTCCCCATGCCAATGGACCCGGTAAGCCCGACGATGATCATGGATAGCTCCGACGGACGTCGGCCTCGATAAGAGTAGTGAGATCAGCGGTGACTGTTGGACGCTGGCCAAACCAACGTTCAAATCCTGGAACCGCCTGGTGCAGCAACATACCGAGACCGCCAACGACACGGTGCCCACGGTCTCGCGAGCGCCGCAACAGCTCAGTCTCGAGCGGCACATAAACAGCATCAGCCACTACAGCACTGGACTTTAGGCCATCGAGTGCAAGATCTAGGGGTGGCTGACCCACCATCCCGAGCGAGGTGGTGTTAACTAGCAGGTCGACGCCCGGAAGCGTCATCGCGACGTCATTGAGGCCGATGGCGCGGACGCTCTTGCCCATGGCGGCCGCGACGTGCTCGGCTTTATCAAGGGTTCGATTCGCGACCGTTACGGTTTCAACACCGCGCGACAAAAGCCCATAGACGATGCCACGGGCAGCACCACCAGCGCCCAAGACCAAGGCATGAGCGGCCGCTTTGTCCCAGGCTGGCGCTTCGGCATCAAGGTTTGCGAGAAAGCCGGCCACATCGGTGTTCGTGCCGAAGATCTTGCGGTCTTCCAGCCAGACCGTGTTGATGGCGCCAACGGCCCTCGCGACCTCGTCAGTCTCATCGACAAGGCGAAAGGCTTCTTCTTTGTGGGGCAGCGTGACGTTGCCGCCGCGATAGCCAGCCTCGCCAATGCCACGCAGGAATGTCGCGAAATCCGCCGGTGCCACGGCCTCGCGCCGATATTCCCCTTCGATGCCGTACTGTTCGAGCCAATGCGAATGAATGAGCGGCGAGCGCGAATGAGCAACTGGCCAGCCCGTAATGAAGGCCCTAATCATGTCTGAGCAAGCCCATGACGCCGGAGCGCACCGAGCAAGTCCAAGAGCGGCATGCCAAGGATAGTGAAATAATCGCCCTCAATACGATCAAAGAGCTGGATACCAAGACCCTCAAACTGGTAGCAGCCGACCGACGTTAGCGCCTGATCCCCAATCGCATCCAGATAACTGTCAATGAAGGCGTCGCTGAAGTCGCGCACGTGCATAGCCGCAGAAGACACCGCCGAGAAAAGCACTTCGCCATCCTGGGCAAGCGCGACACCGGAATGGAGATGGTGGATTCGGCCCCGAAACGCCTGCAAATGCACACGCGCTTGTGCAAGGTTCGCGGGCTTTGAAAAGCGCTGAGAACCGAGAGCAAGCGTCTGGTCGGCGCCGATGACGGCGCGGCCGGGAGCTTTTTGAGAGACCGCCAGAGCCTTTGCTTCCGCCAGTTCAACGGCAATCGCGTCGGGTGCAGCGCCCTTGCCAGCGAGCAGCGCATCAAGCGCGCGCTCGTCGATGTCCGCCGGCATAAGATCCACGGTGATCCCAGCCTGCGCCAGCATGGCAGCGCGTGCCTTCGACTTCGATGCAAGAACCAATCGCATCATGAACCGTCGCGCTCCGCCAGTTCGCGCCGATGGGTGTTGAGCAACGACAAGATCGCGGCTGCAGTCTCCTCAATAGACCGACGGGTAACATCGATCATCGGCCAACCTCGCTCGGCAAAATAGCGCCGTGAGGACGCAATTTCTTCTGCAACAGCCGCGCGATCCACATAGCTGGAGCGATCTTGCGTCGCATTCAGGCTCAAGATCCGATTTTCCCGGATCTGAACGATGCGTTCTGGACTTGCGAACAGACCAACCACTAGAGATCGTTTCAGATTGTCGAGATGGGGTGGGATCGCCATGCCGGGAATCAGCGGCACATTGGCAGTCTTCACACCGCGATTGGCGAGATAGATAGAGGTCGGTGTTTTTGAGGTTCGCGAAACACCAACGAGAACGACATCAGCGTTCTCGAGATTATCGACCACTTGGCCATCATCATGCATCATTGTGTAGTTGAGGGCGTCGATGCGCTGGAAATATTCAGCGTTGAGGGTGTGCTGCGCGCCCACGCGCGCCGTCGAGGCCGTGCCGAGATAGTTTTGGAACAGCGTGTGAACTGCAGCCAACACTGACAAGGCCGGACAGCCAAATTCGCGGCATTTGGTTTCGAGGCGCTCGGCAAGCTCATTATCGACCAGCGTGTAGAGAACGATGCCCGGCGCTTCTTCGATCTCGGTTAGAATGCGATCAAGCTGCTTTTGGCTTCGGACCAGCGGATAAACATGCTCGATAGGCGAGACTGTTGCATATTGGACTGCTGCAGCTCGACCCACAGTGATGAGGGTTTCGCCCGTTGCATCCGACACCAGGTGCAAATGAAAATAGTTTTCTTGGGTTTTCATCAGGCCATCTTGAGAAAAAGCCGCGTCGATGTGAGGCCACGGTCGTCCGGGACAGGCTGTGGATGAATGGGGACAAGGCCATGGGTTGGGGGCAAGGGCAAGGACTTTTGACACCTTGAGCTGTTTTACCGCCCACAGGCTGAGCCTTGGGGATGAATTGGACTTCGGGAATCAAACCGCCAGTGGGATAAGGAGGATGACCGCGACCGTCCTCGTGGAATCAACGGACTAGCGCCATGAAGGCGTGTTCGCGCAGTGTGCGCTCGTCTAGGACGACTTGGGGGTGGCGTGTGGATAAGTTTTTGTCCGCATAATCCACCGTCAAACAATCACAACAAGAGTCTTATCTCTCTTCATTTAAGAGACGGGACTAAAAACCGTGGAGCCCTCGGGGTGAACAAACCACTGCTGAATGTTTTGAAGGGGTCGCGTCAGAAAACCCCGCCGCTTTGGATGATGCGACAGGCAGGTCGCTATCTTGCTGAGTATCGTGATGTTCGTACGCAAGCCGGATCGTTTCTGAACCTTTGTTTTGATCCTGAAAAGGCGGCGGAGGTAACCGTACAGCCGCTTCGGCGATTTGGATTTGATGCAGCGATCCTATTTTCCGACATTCTCGTCATCCCTCATGCTCTCGGCCAGACTGTCGCTTTCGAAGCCGGCGAGGGTCCGCGGCTTGATCCCATCCCAGCTGCGGACGGTTTAGGTCGGCTGTCAAAGGACCTTGATCCAGCCATTGTTACGCCGGTCTACGACACGGTTCGTCTCGTCAAATCGATGCTGGACCCATCCGTGACCTTCATCGGCTTCTGTGGTGCTCCCTGGACGGTGGCGACCTATATGGTGGCGGGCCGCGGCGGTGACGAGCAGATTGCAGCCCGGCTCTTCGCCTATGGTGATCCCGATGGTTTCAGTCGGTTGATTGATCATCTCGTTTCCTCATCGATCGCCTATCTAATCGGGCAGATCGATGCGGGCGTTGATACGGTTCAGATTTTCGACACCTGGGCGGGGACGATCGGTGATGCTGCCTTTGATCGGTGGTGCGTAGAGCCCATCGCGCGAATCGTTGCAGGGGTGAAAGCAGCGAAGCCTGGTGTTCCCGTCATTGTTTTCCCGAAAGGGGCTGGCGCGAGGCTTGATCGCATCGTTGAGAAAACCGGTTGCGACGCCGTCGGGCTTGATTGGGCCGCTGATCCTGCTTTCGTGCGGGCGAAGATCCAACCGAAGGTCGCGGTTCAAGGTAATCTTGATCCCATCGCACTTCTGGCCGGCGGGCGGGCACTCGATGAGGCGGTCGATCGCGTGCTGGAGAGCTATGCTGGTGGACGGCATATTTTTAATCTCGGCCATGGGATTTTGCCGGCAACACCGATTGCCCATGTTGAGCGCATGATCGAGCGTGTGCGGAGCTACAAGGCGTGACCACCTCGGTGATGATGGCGCCGAAGGACAGGCTGCGCCGGGGCTTGGTTGGCGTTGCTACCGGTGTTGGTTTGATTGTCGGTGCTCATGTCCTGGCGCCGGTCTCGGCATCCCTTTGGATCAAGGCGTTTCACGTGATCGCGGTGATCTCTTGGATGGCGGGATTGCTCTATTTGCCGAGGATTTTCGTCTATCACTGTGGGGTTGCTGTGGGCTCTGACGCCTCTGAGACCTTCAAAGTGATGGAGCACAAGCTCATGGAATATATCATGACGCCGGCGATGCTGGTGTCATGGGTGCTCGGACTGTGGCTTGCCTATGAGAGCTTCCAGTTTCGAGGTGGCTGGCTCCATGGGAAGATCGCGCTGGTCTTCGCTCTTTCAGGCGCACATGGCTATTTCATCGGCGCTGTGCGGAAATTTGGCGAGGATCGCAATGATCGCGATCACAAGCACTGGCGCATTTGGAACGAGGTTCCAACGCTGCTGATGATCGTTATCGTTATCCTCGTGATCGTAAAACCGTTCTGATGCACCTCTATCGGGCGAGGGCTTGCGTTTCAGGCCTTCCCCGCGTAAACAAGATCGATCCCTTGAACGCAGCTAGGTTTGGCGTCGTCACGCATATCGGCGTGATCGCTTAGCCGGGTGGGGACCTCCCCGGTCTCGTATCTCGCCCAATAGTCCTGCGGTTTCCAGTCCGATGGTTTCCACGATGCCCGCGTTACGACTGGGCAGCGTCTATACCTCCATCTTCCCGCTGATGATCCCGAGCCGATGCCGCAAATCAAACTCCAAGATATCAAGACCAAATCACCCACCGATCTCCTGGTTTTCGCCGAGGAACTGCAGGTCGATAACGCATCGACCATGCGCAAACAGGAACTGATGTTCGCCTGTTTGAAGCAGCTTGCGGCCCAAGAGACCGACATTATAGGTGAGGGCGTTCTTGAGGTTTTGCAGGACGGGTTCGGGTTTCTGCGCAGCCCCGAAGCCAATTATCTGCCAGGTCCGGACGACATTCACGTGTCGCCCTCGCATATCCGTCGGTTCGGTTTATGCACTGGCGATACGGTAGAGGGGCAGATCCGATCGCCGAAAGAGGGCGAGCGCTACTTCGCGCTCTTGAAGGTCTCAACCATCAACTTCGAAGACCCGGAAAAGACCCGACATAAGGTCAATTTCGACAATCTGACGCCACTTTATCCCAATAAGCGTCTGAAAATGGAGGGAGATGATCCCACCAAGAAGGATTATTCTGCCCGCATCATGGATGTGGTCGTGCCGCTTGGGAAAGGCCAGCGCGCCCTCATCGTCGCGCCGCCGCGTACGGGTAAGACGGTTCTGTTGCAGAACATCGCTCAGTCGATCACCCGCAATCACCCGGAATGCTATCTGATCGTTCTCCTGATCGACGAGCGCCCGGAAGAAGTCACCGATATGCAGCGCTCCGTGCGTGGCGAGGTGATCTCGTCTACCTTCGATGAGCCAGCGTCTCGCCACGTTCAGGTGGCGGAGATGGTGATCGAGAAGGCCAAACGTCTCGTCGAGCACCAGCGCGATGTCGTGATCCTGCTCGATTCGATCACGCGACTTGGCCGCGCCTATAACACCGTCGTTCCCTCCTCGGGCAAGGTCTTGACCGGCGGCGTTGACGCCAATGCGCTGCAGCGGCCGAAGCGCTTCTTTGGTGCCGCCCGCAATATCGAAGAAGGCGGCTCGCTGACGATTATTGCGACCGCGCTCATCGATACCGGCAGCCGTATGGATGAAGTGATCTTCGAAGAGTTCAAGGGCACCGGCAATTCCGAAATCATTCTGGACCGCAAGGTCGCGGATAAGAGGACCTTCCCGTCCATCGACATCACCCGCTCCGGCACGCGTAAGGAAGAGCTCTTGGTGCCTGGTGACATCTTGAAGAAGATGTATGTGCTGCGTCGCATCTTGAACCCCATGGGTACTGTGGACGCGATCGAGTTCCTGCTCGATAAGCTCCGGCAGACGAAGCAGAACTCCGACTTCTTCGACTCGATGAACACCTAATCGTCTCGATTCGATAGCGAAACGAGACTCCTCCGAAACGAGTAGGTGGTGAGGCGGCGATGGCAGGTGACACGATCATCGCGGTCGCGTCCGGTTCCGGCATCGCGGGTGTTGCGGTTATTCGCGTTTCAGGTCCGGCCGCAGGTGTCGTGCTTGATCGCCTTACTTCTGTGCCAAGACCGAAGCCGCGGTTGGCGGCGCTGCGCCATCTCTTGGATCCCGCGAGCCACGAGATCATAGATCAGGCTCTTGTCCTGTGGTTTCCCGCACCACACAGCTTCACCGGTGAAAACGTGGTGGAGTTACATTGCCACGGTTCGCG
>JBAWYY010000011.1:0-17363 GCA_037143285.1 Alphaproteobacteria bacterium
TGGAACCGGCCACGCGCACCACGGCCATGATCATCATGGTCATAGCCACGACCACGGCCACAAACATGACCATGATCACGGCCATAAGCACCACGACCACGATCATGCCCACCATGGTCACGACCATGGGCACGGCCACAAGCATGGCTGATCCCGCCGATGTTGCGGCGCTCTATCGGCTTCTCGCCTGGATGTCGCCTAGCTACCCTGTCGGTGCGTTCTCCTACTCGCACGGGTTGGAATGGGCGGTGGAGCAAGGCGATATCATCTCCGCCGCAAGCCTGATCGATTGGCTCGACGTCGTCATTTCGGAGGGATCAGGCCTCGCCGATGCGACGCTTTTCGTGCAGGCCCATCGTGCCGTCATGGCCCATGATCCCGCACTTCTCGCCGAGGCAAATGCTATGGCGCTTGCCCTCCAGCCGTCCCGCGAGCGGCGTCTGGAAACAACCGCCCAGGGCAATGCATTCGTCATGGCAAGTGAGGCGGCCTGGCCGGTGGCGGCCTTCGCGCTGCTTCGGTCTGCAGTTCAAGGATCGGTTGCCTATCCCGTGGCAGTGGGCGTGACGGCGGCAGGCCATGGCATTGAGGAGACCATGGCTGTTCATGCCTATCTCCATGCCGTCGCAGCGAACCTTGTCTCCGCTGCTGTTCGGCTCGTCCCTCTTGGCCAAACCGATGGTCTGCGGGTTGTGGCAGCTCTTGAGCCGATCGTGAGCGCGACCGTGGCGCGAGCCCGCGACACCGCGCTCGACGACATCGGAGGTGCTGCGCTGCGGAGCGATATCGCCTCCATGCGGCACGAGACCCAATATACCCGCTTGTTCCGCAGCTAGACCGACATTCCCCGCTCCAACCCTTGCACCGGCTGCGAGAGCGTCTAGGCTCCCGGCCATCAAAGAAGAGGATGTTCCATGACGTCTCCCCACGGACCTCTGCGCGTCGGCGTTGGTGGCCCTGTCGGCTCTGGCAAGACAGCGCTGATGGATGCGCTGTGTAAGCGCCTGAAGTCGACCTACGAGATCGCCGCCATCACCAATGACATCTACACCAAATGGGATGCTGAATATCTCATGCGCTCCGGCGCTCTGCCGACCGAGCGCATCATGGGCGTCGAGACGGGCGGTTGTCCGCACACCGCCATTCGCGAGGACGCCTCCATCAATCTCGCGGCGGTTGCCGAAATGCGCGCCAAGTTTCCCGAGCTTGATCTGATCCTGATCGAATCTGGCGGTGATAATCTTGCCGCGACTTTCTCGCCGGAACTGGCCGATATCACGATCTATGTGATCGACGTTGCGGCAGGTGAGAAGATCCCGTCGAAGGGTGGGCCCGGTATCACCCGCTCCGACCTCCTCGTCATCAACAAGACCGATCTCGCCCCCATGGTCGGCGCCGATTTGAGCGTGATGGATCGTGACTCCAAACGCATGCGCGGTCATCGCCCCTATGTGTTCACCAATATCAAGACCGGTGAAGGTGTGGAGGCCGTCGCCCGCTTTGTCATGGAGAAAGGCGGGCTGAAAGCGGCGGCCTAAACGGCCGTCGTCCGGGAGAAAATCAGTTACGGTTGTAACAATTTCCCTCTCGCCTCCGAGGCTTTTGATCGCTAAGGTTGATCATAACGGATGAAAAGCGCCGCCAAGGTGCTGGCGACCCCGCAAAGACGGGGCGCGAAAGCCAGAATGGAAACGCAAACCCCCGTCACCCCTGGTGACGTTGCCAGAGAGGACTAGAATGATCCCGGCTTGGACTATGACCCGCCGTGCCGCACTCGCCGCCCTGGGTGGCGCGGTTGCAACCCCCGCCGTCATGCGCACGGCCTGGGGCCAGACGCCGCAGTTCACGCTGCGCATGCACCACTTCCTGCCGCCCGCCTCCAATGCGCATCAGCATTTTCTGACCCCCTGGTCACGCAAGGTTGAGGCCGAATCCGGCGGGCGGATCAAAATCGATATCTTCCCGGCGATGCAGTTGGGTGGCGCGCCGCCCCAATTGTTTGACCAGGCCCGCGATGGCGTCGCCGATATCGTCTGGACGCTTCCCGGCAATACGCCCGGACGGTTCCCGTCCATTGAGGTCTTTGAACTGCCCTTCGTCTCGGCGAAGCGCGGGATCACCAATTCGCGTGCCATCGCCGAAGTGGCTCCGGCTCACTTCCTGAAAGAGTTCGCCGAAGTTCAGCCGCTTTGCCTCTGGGCTCACGATCACGGTGTCATTCACGCCAACAAGCCCGTGCGAACCATGGCTGATATGGCTGGCCTGAAGCTGCGCTTCGCGACCCGCCAGACCGGTGAGGCGCTCCGCGCTCTCGGCGCAACGCCCATCGGCATGCCGGTGCCGCAAGTGCCGGAAGCGCTGTCACAGCGCGTCATCGATGGCACGGTCATTCCTTGGGAGGTGGTGCCGTCCCTGCGCGTCCACGAACTCGTCCGCAACCACACGGAGTTTCCGGGGTCCCCGACCTTCTACACCGCGACCTTCATTCTTGCGATGAACAAGCCGAAATATGAATCGATGCCGGCTGATCTCCGAGCCGTGATCGATGCCAATTCCGGCATGACCGCAGCCTCTGCTGCCGGGACGATGTGGGATGATCGCTCTGGCGTGGTGGCACAAATGGTCCGTGGTCGGTCTCAGAACACGGTCATCACCCTCGCAGAGGATGAAACGGCTCGTTGGCGGACGGCTACCCAGCCCGTTATCGACAATTGGGTTCGCGCGATGAGGGAGCGCAATATCGACGGACAAAAAGTCCTTGATGACGCGCGTGCCGCCATTGCCAAGCACATGGTTGCTTGAGCGGAGATGACGGAACCCTCTGAGATCGCTGGGCCGGAACCAGTTTCTGGAACAATCGATGCCATCGCTCGCGGCCTCGCCATCTTAGGCGGGGCCGTGATGCTGTGCGCGTCTGCCATGGTGACGCTCTCCGTCATCCTGAGATGGCTGCGTAACGATGGCATCCAGGGCGATTTCGAGATGATGCAGATCGCAACGGCCGTTGGCGTGTTCTGCTTCCTGCCGCTGTGCCAATTGCGCCGCGGTAATGTCTTCGTCGATACCTTCACCCAGCGCGCGCCTGAAGCCTTCAATCGGTGGATTGATGCGCTCTGGGATCTCGTCTTTGGCGGTTTTGCCGGCTTAATCGCCTGGCGCCTCTCCCTTGGCGCCATGGATGCCATTCAGTCGCGCACCACATCGATGGTGCTAGGCATTCCGGTCGGATGGGCCATCGCCCTTACCGCCGCACTTGCTGGTTTTCTGTGCGTCGTCTGTCTGTTTACGGCGATCAAACGCGTCCAGGTGCCCGCATGAGCAATGCTATGGTTGCCGTTACCGGCTTTGCCGGCATGCTTGTGCTCCTCGGCCTTCGCATGCCCATCGGCCTCGCCATGCTTGCCGCGGGCGCGGTCGGCTATATCCACTTTACTTCGCTAGCCGTCTTCATGAATTACATGAAGACGACGCCCTATCATCTCTTCGCCAATTACACGCTCTCCGTGATCCCGCTCTTCATCCTGATGGGCGCTTTGGCCGAGAAATCAGGGCTCTCGACCGCCTTGTTTCGCGCGGCCGCCGCCTTTGTCGGCCATTGGCGGGGGGGCCTCGGCATGGCGCTGATCGGGGCCTGTACCGGGTTCGGCGCGATCTGCGGCTCATCCGTTGCAACCACCGCAACCTTTGGCCGTGCGACACTGCCGGAGTTCAAACGCTTCAACTACGATTCAGGCTTCGCGACGGGCATGATCGCGGTCGGTGGCACACTCGGCATTTTGATCCCGCCTTCGGTGATCCTGGTCATTTACGCCATCACGACTGAGCAAAACATCGCCAAACTGTTCATGGCAGCGCTCATTCCGGGCATCCTGGCGGCAGTGTTCTATTGCATCGTCATCGCGATCGTCGTCCGCTTCAGGCCAGAAGCCGGACCGGCACTACCGCGAGTGCCATGGGGCGAGCGCCTCAAAAGCCTGATCGGTGTTTGGCCGGTCATGCTCATCGCGGTCACTGTCGTCGGCGGCATCTATGGTGGTGTCTTTACCCCGACTGAAGGTGCAGCGGTCGGCTGCATGGCCATGCTCGTGGTTGGATTCGCCCAGCGGACCCTGGGCTGGCAGGAAATCAAGCTATCGCTGATCCAAACGGCTGAAACCTCGGCCATGATCTTCGCAATCCTTTTGGGTGCTGAAGTGTTCAATGGCTTCCTGGCGCTCTCTCAGCTGCCAGAGATGGCCGCGCAGTGGGTGACGAGCCTCGGTCTGCCAGCTTACGGCGTCGTGGTCGCGCTTCTCGTTTTCTATATCGTTCTCGGCGGCGTGATGGACGAGCTTGCGATGATCCTCCTCACCTTGCCGATCTTCTTCCCCATCGTGACAGCGCTCAATCTCGGCATGTCGGCAGATGATGTCGCGATCTGGTTTGGGATCTTGGTGTTGATCGTCGTCGCCATTGGGCTGACCGCGCCCCCAATCGGGCTGAATGTGTTCGTCATCTCGTCCATCGCAAAGGACGTCCCGATCACCTCGACCTATCGGGGCGTGATCCCCTTCGTGCTCGCCGACATCGTCCGCCTCGGCTTGGTCGTGGCTTTCCCCGGCCTCGCCCTTTGGCTGGTGCGAATGTTCAACTAAGCGCCATGTTTGACCTCGGCTGTCGCCGATCAATGTCTACGGAGATCGTCCCATGTCGGTCATGATCATAGGCGGTGGTATTGGCGGACTTGTCACGGCGATCACGCTCCATGCGCAGGGCGTGCCGGTGACTGTCTATGAGCAGGTGGCTCAAATCCGCCCGCTGGGCGTTGGGATCAACCTCTTGCCCCATGCGGTGAAGGTTCTGGCCGACCTTGGCCTTGAGCCAGCCCTTGCCACAACAGGGGTCGCAACCGCTGAGCTGCGCTACTACTCCAAGCGAGGACAGCTCATTTGGGCGGAGGCGAGGGGGCTGGAAGCGGGCTATCCTGTCCCGCAATATTCGATCCATCGCGGCGAACTGCATATGATTCTGCTGCAAGCCGCGTTGGAGCGGCTCGGCTCCGACAGGATCAAGCGCGACCGTAAATTGGTCGATTTCTACGAGTTGCCGAATGGTCAGGAGAAGGCGCGCTTTGCGGACAAAAGCGGCGCGGTGGTTGAAACCGACGAAGCGGATATCCTGATCGCCGCCGACGGCATCCACTCCGCCGTTCGCGCGACATTCGTGCCCAATGAAGGGCCGCCGAAATGGAACGGCTGTGTGCTCTGGCGGGGGATCACAGACCGGTTCGGGCCGTTCCTCACTGGTCGGTCGATGATCATGGCGGGCCATCAGAACCAGAAATTCGTTTGTTACCCCATTTCACGCCAAGCTTTTGAGCACGGTCAGGCTCAGATCAACTGGATCGCCGAGCTGCGCTACGACGCCTCGACCCCTTGGAACCGCGAGGACTGGAACAGGCCCGGACGCCCTGAAGACTTCCTGCCGGCTTTTGAATCCTGGGTGTTCGATTGGCTGGATGTGCCCGCCCTCATTCGCGCCAACACCGGCATTTGGGAGTTCCCGATGGTGGATCGCGATCCCCTTTCGACCTGGACCAGGGGGCCGGTTACGCTCCTGGGCGACGCCGCACACCCCATGTACCCCATCGGCTCGAATGGCGCCTCGCAGGCGATCCTTGATGCCGAATGCTTAGGCCGCATGGTTAAGAGCTTGGGCCCGACGGCAGCCGCGCTGACGGCATACGAAGCCGAGCGACTGCCAAAGACTGCTGCTATCGTGTTGGCCAATCGCGGCAATGGCCCCGAGCAGGTGATGCAGCTTGCGGAAGAGCGCGCCCCCGACGGCTTCAAAGACATTGACGAGGTCGTGCCGCTCGCCGAACGCGAAGCGATTGCTGCGCGCTACAAGCAAATTGCAGGCTTTGTCCCAATTAAGCAGGCCTCGTGACGACAGGCGCCCTGACCTTAGGGCTTCCGCGTGAACCGACGCGCATTGGCCTTGGCTTTGCGCGCAGCCGGTTTTGCTGCGGCAAGGCCGATTCCGATCAGGCGGCCCGCAAGCGCGTCCGGCGTGATCGGTGCAAGCGAGGCGCGCAACGCGACGCGCCCCGCTTCGAGCGAAGCATCAAACGCCCCTTCAGCGGCCGCATCGAATTTCTCGGCGACCATGCGGAAGGATTCTTCCATTTTGGCGCCGCCGGAGAAGAGCGAGGGAGAGGCAAGCAAGGCAAGCCTGTGAGCGATAGTGACATTGGCGGCAGCCATAGTGCTGGCGGTCAGCGCTGCGGCGGTCATCACCGCGTCGGTTGCCTGTGGCGAAAGCCACGGGAACATCGCAGCGCGGTAAAAGGACGGCGGAACCATGGGAGCCTTGCCCTGGGGGCGGTTGTCGCGTGACTAACACGTTTGCCACGATAGGACCGTAACACAATCTGGGGGAATATCCGATGCCCGCGAATAAGGGATCGCCGACCGTTCATAATCCTGACTTCGAGGCAGAGGGGCGCGTGGCTTTTGCAAGCCAGTCACTGATGACGACGCTGGGTGCTACCCTGACCGGCATCGCTCCCGGCGAAGTGGAAATCTCCCTCCCCGTAGCACCCCATATCCTCCAGCAACATGGCTTTGTTCATGCCGGCGCGCTGACATCGATTGTCGACACCGCCTGTGGCTTTGCGGCCTTCACGCTGATGCCCAAGGGCGCCGGTGTTCTTACAGTGGAATTCAAGATGAACCTGATGTCGCCCGGCGTGGGCGAACGGATCATTGCGGTCGGGCGCGTGGTGAAGCCTGGCCGCACCCTCATGGTGACGCTCGGCGAGGTTTTTGCCGAGACAAAGGGCCAGCGTAAATTGATCGCCATGATGACCGCGACCATGATGGTCATGGACGACACAAAAACACAGGCCTCACCGGGCCTGGGGGGAAAAGCATGAGCGATTTGATTGTCGAGAAATCGGGGCCCGTGACGACGCTCATCAGGACGCGCGAGCACGCGCGCAATGCCATGGACCCGGCAGGCGCTCAGGCGCTTTACGAGGCGCTCTTGGCATTTGACAGGGATGATGAGGCACGTGTTGCCGTAATTTGGGGTGCGGGCGGTGCCTTTTGTGCGGGATTTGACTTGAAGGTCGCAGCCGCAGCGGCGACGGACGCGAGCGAACCCTTCGGTGATGACCTCGACATCCCCAGGGAAGGCCTATGGCCCCGTGGTCCCATGGGGCCAACCCGGCTGATGTTGTCAAAGCCTGTGATCGCAGCGATCTCTGGACCGGCCGTTGCAGGCGGTATGGAGATCGCACTTTGGTGCGACCTACGCGTGATGGAGGAAGACGCCTTTATGGGTGTCTATTGCCGTCGCTGGGGTGTGCCGCTCATTGATGGCGGAACGGTGCGATTACCGCGCCTCGTTGGGATGGGCCGCGCCATGGACTTGATCCTGACCGGCCGAAAGGTCGAGGCGGATGAGGCGCTCCGCATTGGCCTTGCTGATCGCGTTGTCCCCCACGGGACGTCGCGTGAGGCTGCCGAAGCGCTCGCCCGTGACATCGCCCGCTTTCCCCAGGGGTGCATGAAGGCCGACCGCCGCTCGGCCTATGAACAATGGGACCTTTCGTTGGAGGAAGCCCTACGCAACGAGTGGCAAACCTCGTCCCGAATGGCGATTGATGAGGGTATCGCAGGTGCAGCCCGCTTCGCCGCCGGTAAAGGGCGCGGCGGCGATTTCGGCGCGATCTAGGGGCAGGGCTGTCTAGCGGTTCAGACGGTCTTCACCGTGCCCGCCACCATCGATGCCTCAACCCCAAGGGCGGACGCGGTCATAGCGATGGCGTTCCACGTGCCGTCGGAAAGGGGCACGCCTTCCTTGAGCTTCTTGGCTCGCGCCATGCGCTCGGCATCGCCTGGAACCAGCACAGGTGAGCCCGCATGCTCAGGTGTGGCACTGGCGTAGTACTCGACATAAGCCTTCACTTCATTTGGGAAAAACCCATCGGGATCAATCACTTTTGGGTCGATATAGATCGACATCATGCCATTGCAGAAGCGTTTCCCGGGTCCGGTTGTGCCGGCGCCGGTCAGCGCACCGCCGAGGATTTCGCACATGAAGGCAAGCCCTGAGCCCTTGTGCTCACCGAAGGCGCGAATGGCGCCAGGCCCAAGGCTCGGGTCGCGGATCCCTTCTTCCTCATAGGGACCATAGAGTACCGCGGGATCGCCGGAGCGTGAGCCGTCGGGCGAGATGAGGGCATCCTTAGGGATCGCCTTGCCCCCAAGTGAAGCCACCAAGACCTTGCCCTCGGCCACCAGGGATGTGGCGAAGTCCAGAAGAAGGGGCGCCTCGCCCGCCCGTGGCACGCCTACGCAATAGGGTGCGGTCGAGAGCCTGCGATCAACACCGCCGAAGGGTGCCACCAGGATCGAGCCCACCACATTGACGAAATGGACCGAGACGAGACCCTCGGCCGCCGCCATTTCGGCAAAATCGCCGATACGGCCGAGATGGCCGGCGTGGCGGAGCGCTACCGCTGAGAGCCCATTGGCTTTGGCCTTTTTGATGCCAATCGCAACGGCTTGGGGGCCAACCGTCTGGCCGAAGCCATAATGGCCATCAAGCACGGTGATGGAGGGTGTGTCGACCACGGCTGAGACGGATTTGCCTGCCTCGACTTTCCCCTCCTTCAGCCATTCCACATAGCGTGGCACACGGGCAACGCCGTGGCTGTCATGACCGGTGAGATTGGCTTGCGTCAGATAGTGGCCGATACGTGCAGCTTCATCGCTCGCGCAACCGGCCTTGGCGAAGATCGCCGCGACCAGGGCTTTCAGCCGATCGGCATCCAAAATGACCATGATGTTCCCCCAACTCTGTTTTTCGTTGCCGCCACTGTGACGAGGCAGGCGGGCTTTGAGAAGCGCAGCAGGGGAGGGGGTGCCTTGATGCGAGGGGGTGTCGCCAAAGCGGGCTTAAGTTGTAGTCTCGTCGCACTTCTGGAGCTTGCCCATGTCGAATGCTGTTGCCGTCACCACCGCACGCCTGACCCGGCCTGACGGCGCGGTGATCCATTACGAGGTGTCGGGGTCGGGTCCCGCCATCGTCTTTGCCCACGGTCTTGGCGGCAATCATATGAGCTGGTGGCAATCGACGCCGGTTTTTGCGGCCAAGCATCGGGTCATCGCCTTTTCCCATCGTGGCTTTCCGCCCTCATCGGTGCCGGGCGGCGTGCCGGATCCCCATCACTACGCAGGCGATGTGGTGGCCCTGCTCGATGAGCTTGCCATTGATAAGGCTGTCATCGTTGGCCAATCCATGGGCGGGTGGACAGCGGTTGAAACGGCGCTTCTTGCGCCGTCACGGGTGGCTGGCATTGTCATGGCCTGCACCTCCGGCTCCTTCGATTACGACGGCCTGAACGACCCAAAAGTCAAAGCCTGGCGCGAGAGCGCCCCGAAAGCGATCCAAGCCATGACATCTCGTGGCTTCCATCGCGCGGCAGGCCTTCGCATGGGCGAAGAACAGCCGGGGCTTCACGCGCTCTATCAAGCCATTGATCGGCTCTCCTTCGGGCTCGACAAAGACGAAATCGGCAAGCGCATTCGTGCGATGCGGGTGCGCGGGGTAGCGGACGCCGCACGGATCACCTGTCCCGCGCTCTTTATCACCGGTGAGGAAGACGCGTTGATCGCGCCGCGCGGCGTGGAGCTAGTCTCAAAAATGCTCCCCAATGCGCGGTTCGTCTCTGTGCCGGTATCCGGCCATTCCGTCTATTTCGAACGCGCAGCCATCTTTAATTCGCTGGTCGCGCAATTCGTGGACAACATGTCATTATGAAGGGCGGGAAGCGCTAGTTGCCGAGGATCGAGCGGGGCGCGACGGGCGCCTCGCGCATGATCAAGATCGACACGCGCCGATTGGCCGCCAAATAGGGGTCATCCGGGAACATCGGTTCGGTATCGGAGCGACCGGCGACTTGGTGGATGCGGTCGCTGGGGAGGCCATTTTCTTCCAGCACCATTCGAATGGCATTCGCTCGGTCGGCGGTGAGGTCCCAGGGTCCATAGCCGGGACGCGTCAGCGTGCGCCAGCTTGAGGTGTGGCCAGTAATCGAAATGCGGTTTGGCAGCTGGCGCAGCGCTGGCGTCATCGCGGCAATCAAGCGCCGCGTGCGGTCATAGGGCTCGCGTCCATCGGGCGGGAACATGGCGCGACCTTCTTGATCGACCACTTGAATGTCGATCCCATCAGGACGCTCTTCCATGATGATGTTCTTCGAGACCTCAGTAATTTCAGGCAAAGCCTGGAGGGCCTGGCGAAGGGTCGCCGCCGCAATGGCCATCTGCCGATCGGCTGGATTGGAACTCGAAGAGCTGGGCTTCAGCTCACCGGGCGTACCGCCAGGGCGGTCGGTCGGCTGATCGGGAGAGGGCGACATGGAGCGGATAAACGGCCGGTCAGGGACCCCGTTCAGTTCAATGATGCCGGACAAATTGGTATTGGCGGTGGTCCCGAAGGCATCCCGGAACGAGCCGGTCATGATGTTCTTCTTCTTCTCGTCCTGGTTGGACGAGGCCACGATAACGACGAAGAACGACATCAGGAGCGCCATAAGGTCGGCGAAGGTAACAAACCACCCGTGTCCGCCTGCGTGTCCGCCGCCCTTGCGCTTGGCCATGACCGCTGTCCGTTAGGCTGCTTCGGCCAGGTGATGGCGATCGTGCTCGGTGAGATAGGCGAGCAGCATTTCCTTCACCACCTGCGGGCTCTTCTGGTTCCGGATCTGAACGCAGCCGTCGATGATGATCGCGCGTGCAATGTCTTCTTCCACCATCTTCACGTGGACCTTGTCGGCGATGGGCATGCAAACGAAGTTCGCGACGACAGCGCCATAAAGGGTTGCGATCAAGGCCATGGCCATGATGGGACCGAGCTTGGTGGGGTCGGTCATGTTGGCGAACATGTTCACCATGCCGAGAAGCGTACCGATCATGCCGAAGGCAGGGGCGCAATCCCCGATCGAGCGATAGATTTTCTGCGCTTCATCAAGCTGCATGTACACATTGTCTTTATCCGTCTCCATCGTGTTCCGGATGAATTCGGCGTCATAGCCGTCCGCAATGTATCGCAGACCCTGCGCGAGGGTCGGATCGGACGCTGTGACCTTTTCGAGCGCGTTCGGGCCCTGCTTGCGGGCGATATCGGCAATCCCGGCGATTTCTTCGACGAGGTCGCGATGAGAGATCTTGCGCATCGCGAGCGCCCATTTGAACCCCATGGGCAAACCATGCAGCACCACCGGAAGTGGATATCGGGTCAATGTAGCCACCGCAGCGCCACCGAAAATGATGATCACCGCGTGTTTGTCGTAGTATTGCGCGAAGTTGCCGCCATCGATCATAATAAGGATGATGATGACTGCGGCTGCGCCGACGAGACCGATTACTGTTGCGATATCCATGACCGACTCCGCGCCGCTGCGCGCGCATCAAACTGATGGGCACAGACTAGTGGGCGGCGCTCAATAAAGGATTAAGGTTGAGGCTTGGTACGTAAAACAGATAAGCAAAATCGCGGGCCCACGGGCAGTTCTGGTCAAGAATGGAGTTCAAAAACGATGATCCGGACCGTTGCAATCGCTTCGATCCTTCTGTCCTGCATGGCCCTTGGCGCCTGCTCGCAAAGTACGCCGCCGCAGCCCAATGTCGCCGTGTCGAATGCGTCGCCGCCGCCGCTCCCGCCGGATCCCGCGCTCGGCGCATCCGCGCGTCAGCCTCAGACGCCGGCCCAGCCTGATCGTCAGCGACGGTGATCGGGTTGACGAATTTCGTCGGCTCTTCGCCTCGTTTTTGACATGCGGGCTGCTTTGTCTTTGGGGCCGCAATAGGAGATTACGCCTTGGCTGAATACCGACTGCATTGCTTTGCCCAGTCGGGCAACGCCTATAAACCCGCCCTTATGCTCACGCTTGCAGGTGCTGACTGGGAAGCGGTCCAGGTTCGCTTTTTCGAAGGCGAAACGCGCGACCCTGAATGGCGTGAAGCCAATAACATCATGGGGGAAGCGCCTGTCCTGGAGCACAAGGGGCGCAAGCTGTCCCAGTCCGGCGTGATCCTCACCTATCTGTCACGCCAACTCGGCTTGTTCGCGCCGGCGAATGAGGACGAAGAACTGGAGATCCTGCGTTGGATGCTCTTCGACAATCACAAGTTCACCAGCTATTTCGCAACCCATCGCTTCATGGTGTCCTTGATGGGCAAACCGGCTGATCCCGCTGTTCTCGGGTTTCTGCGGGCTCGTGCCGAATCTGCCCTTGGCGTCGTTGAGAAGCACCTCAAGGACAAGAGCTTTTTGGTTGCCGAACGCCCCACCATCGCCGATCTGTCTCTTTTAGGATATATGTACTATCCAACCAGCGAGACCGGCTTCGATTTGGCCGCCACTCATCCCGCAATCCATGCTTGGCGCGAGCGCGTTGCTGCGATGCCGGGTTGGAAACATCCCTACGAGATTTTGCCGGGTGCGCCGGCAGCATCGTAAGGACTTGGAGCAAACTGATGCACCCTACGACTTTCGTGGTCGCTGCCGCCTTGGCTCTCGCGCTCTCTGGCTGCGCAAGCGCGCCCTCGCGTGTTGATGCATCCGCAGGCTCTACAGCTCCGATTGCGCCGGTGCCTACGGGGAGCGTCACCTCGACGCCCTTGCCGCCTCCTGGCGGGGCATCAACGTCGACGCCGGCCGCTCAGCCTGGGCAGGTCCCAACGAGGCTGAATTCGTCGCAAATGGCGCCATTGCCGGGTGTGCGTGAGACCACCGTGGTGCCTAATGTGTCGCGCACATCCACTTCCACCTCGACCACCGGCGGCATTTTCGCCGGCACGATTGTGGGGGCCCAGCCTGCTGGGAGCTTGCCAAGCGTGATCGACCGGAATCGTGAGCCGGTTGCCGTTCGCAGAACCGCGCCATCAGATTCGCTCGGGCCGGGGACGCCGCCGCCGGCCAATGCCGTCATGCGCGAAGAATTGGGCAATACGCTTCGCAACCGCCAGCGTGCGGAGTTCTGATCGCCGCGCTTGGGCGGCTGCAGCCTCAGAGCTAGGCGAAGACGCTGCTCAAGCCGAGCGACACTTCCAACGCCCAGGCGATCAGGGCGAGGCGTACACTGACCATCCCTAATCTACCGGCGGACTGGACAACGGCCTGCGCAATCATCGGCTCGGCGACACGCAGGGGTGGGCGCTCATGGGCTTGGAGATTGATCCAGACATCACTCTCATAGATGTCACGCCGGCTCGCTTGATAAGCGCGGAACCCGAGAAAGCCCGCGAGTAGCGTCAACCCGATCGCGGTGACCTTGACGAAGGACACCGGATCCTCGCCAAGCGACAGCACCATGCCCCCGACACCCATTATGCCAAGAGCGAAGTCGCGGGCGACACTCTCAAACGCCAGAATGCTGATCCGCTCCATGATCGCCTCCTTCATCTGAGGCCCATGATCAACGCTATCGCGCACAGGAAAAGGCGTGGAAATCCTTATAGTTGGCAATTGACCCAAAAACACAGCTGACGCGTGTTGATCCAAAGGCTAAGCCTCAATGATCTGTACGCAATTGATCGTACGGTAAATGCATTATAAGGAGCCTGTAAGGCGTAGGCTCTTTCTGCGTCCTTCTGACAATGAATAACGCATTTCTCGAGAGAGACCGGGCGAGTTCGGAACCCCCGACGATAGCTTGGCTCAGTGGAAATCAAGGGAGAACCCAATGAGTAACACGACTACGCCTGGCGCAATGTCGTCAACCGAGCGCGCTCGGCCGATGACCCAGGAAGAAAAGAAGGTCATCCTCGCGTCTTCAGCGGGCACCATCTTCGAATGGTACGACTTCTTCCTTTATGGCTCACTTGCCACCATCATCGGTGCGCAGTTCTTCTCATCGTTCCCTGAAGCGACGCGCAACGTCTTTGCTCTGCTTGCCTTCGCAGCGGGCTTCCTCGTTCGCCCCCTGGGCGCGCTTTTCTTCGGCCGTCTCGGCGATATCGTCGGCCGCAAGTACACCTTCTTGATGACGATCCTGATCATGGGCATCTCGACCTTCATCGTCGGCCTTTTGCCCAACTATGAGCAGATCGGTTGGGCGGCGCCCGTCATCCTCATCCTCCTGCGCATGCTCCAGGGCCTGGCGCTTGGTGGTGAATATGGTGGCGCGGTCGTCTATGTCGCTGAACACGCCCCCAATGATCGCCGTGGTTATTTCACCAGCTGGATCCAGACGACCGCAACGCTTGGTCTCCTGCTCTCGCTCATGGTGATTCTCGCGACCCGCCTGTGGGTTGGCGAAGCTGCCTTCTTGGCTTGGGGCTGGCGCGTGCCGTTCCTCCTCTCCATCGTGCTGCTCGCGATCTCGATCTACATCCGCATGCAGATGAACGAGAGCCCGGCCTTCCAGAAGATGAAGAATGAAGGCACCCAGTCTAAGGCGCCGATTTCCGAAGCCTTCGGCAACTGGAAGAACGGCAAGTTCGCCCTCATCGCCCTGTTCGGCCTTGTCGCTGGTCAGGCCGTGGTCTGGTACACGGGTCAGTTCTACGCCCTGTTCTTCCTCCAGAGCATCCTGCGCGTCGACCTGTTCACCGCGAACGTCCTCATCGCCTGGGCCTTGATCCTCGGCACCGGTGGCTTCGTTGTGTTCGGTATCATGTCGGACAAGATCGGCCGTAAGCCGATCATTCTGGCCGGCTGCTTGCTCGCCGCAGTCACCTACTTCCCGGTGTTCAAGATGATCACGCAGATCGCCAACCCGGCGCTCCATGCGGCTCATCAGGCCACCAAAGTGACGGTCATCGCTGACCCCAACGACTGTTCGTTCCAGTTCAACCCGACCGGGACCTCGAAGTTCACCAATTCGTGCGACGTCGCGAAAGCGCTGCTCGCCCGCAACTCTGTGAACTATTCGACCGATCTGCGTCCGGGCGCTGGCGTTGCTAAGGTGATGATCGGCAACCGCGAAGTCGTCTCCTATGACGCTAACGCGCTGACTGGTGATGCCGTCCGTACCACGCCGGCCGCCTTCAACCGCGCCGTGAACGAAGCCCTGACTGCTGGTGGCTATCCGGGTGCCAACAACCCCTCGATCGTGAAGCTCAATGGGGTGTTTGACATCTTCTCCGGCCAGGCTTTGGCGCTCATCGCCATCCTCACCTACCTCGTGATCTTGGTGACGATGGTGTACGGCCCGATCGCCGCGGCTCTCGTCGAGCTGTTCCCGACCCGCATCCGCTACACCGCCATGTCGCTGCCGTACCACATCGGTAACGGCTGGTTCGGTGGCCTGATGCCGGCAACCGCCTTCGCTATGATCGCGCAGACGGGCGATGTCTACTTCGGTCTCTGGTACCCGATCGTCATTGCCATGATGACTTTCGTCATCGGCCTGATGTTCGTGCCTGAGAACAAGGATCGCGACATTTTCGCCGAAGAGAAGGCCTGATAGTTTAGGGCTTCTGCCTTCAAAAACGGAAAAGCCGCCCTTCGGGGCGGCTTTTTTGTTTCGCGTGGCCGGATGTTTCGTGTCGACCAGTCCTTGACCGTTAGGCCCGGCGGGTAAGGGGTGCACTGACCGCCCGGGGCGCTGGCAAGACCGATCGCATGAGGCGGCCGACCGCACGGAGCGACCACGCCAAAACTCCAGGTATGGGGTCGCGGCAAATGGCGTGTTTGCGGACATAGTGGGGAACGTGCCAAACGGCCCAAGTATTGGCGCGGAACAAGGCGACATCCCCGACTTTCAGGGCCCGGCGTTCGAAGCCTTCGCCTTCAACGATGACTTCGCCTTCAAGGATTTGCACGATCTCATCACCGCCGAAATACCAGCGGAAGGTGCCGGCCGTGCAGTCCCAAATCGCTGCGCTGGTCGTGCGGTCGGCACTCACCGACCATTCACCTGCGCGCGCTTGCGGTTCGCCGGAAATCACCCATTCCGGGCGAATAGGCGCTGAACTTAATGCAACATCATCTATGCGAGAGGCAACCATACGCTCCACGAGACCCACCCCGGTTTCTCAATGACATCACGTCGCCGTGAACAGGCTTACGGTGTCTCATGAACGGGTCAGTCAGCCAATGATTTCACGGATTTAACCTTTACAGCTCCAGCGTCTGTCGCGGTTACGATTGCGCCATAGCGGCGAAGCGGGCTATAGCAACCCCTCCTGACCGCAGGCGGAGCCGGAATTGACCGTGGCCGACGATACAGACAGCAAAAAGGGCGGTTTCGGCGAAACCGTTCGCGTTATCATCCACGCGCTTCTCATCGCAGTGGTCATCCGAACTTTCTTGTTTCAGCCGTTCAACATCCCATCCGGATCGATGAAGGCGACGCTCTTGGTCGGTGACTACCTTTTTGTATCAAAATATTCCTATGGGTATTCGCGCTTCTCGTTTCCGTTCTCGCCGCCCTTGTTCGCTGGGCGTCTCTGGGCTGCAGAACCCAAGCGCGGTGACATTGCGGTGTTTCGCCTGCCGCGCGAGCCGGAAGTTGATTACATCAAGCGCGTCGTCGGCCTGCCTGGCGATCGGCTTCAAATGATCTCCGGCGTTCTGCACATCAATGGCCAGCCTGTTCCAAAAGTGCGGATCGATGATTTCGTCGAAACGGGGTTGAGCGGTCGCGAAGAGCGGACACGGCGTTTCCGCGAGACCCTCCCGAACGGCGTGACTCATACGACCTTGGATATCTTCGAGAACGGGTCCTACGACACGACTCCGGTTTATGAAGTGCCGCCCGGCCACATCTTTATGATGGGCGACAATCGCGACAACTCCACCGACAGCCGCGTAACCGAGCAAGTGGGTCCGATACCGCTCGATCATTTTGTGGGGCGCGCGGAGTTCATCTTCTTCTCCATCGAAGAAGGTGCGCGGGCCTGGCAAGTCTGGCTTTGGCCGTGGACGATCCGCTGGAGCCGGTTGTTCTCCGTGGTGAGATGACACCTCCCATGGCGCCGGGCCGACACCCGAAACCCATTCGTCCGACTCTGGACGATGTCGAAAGCCGCCTCGGCTATGTCTTTGCGGATAAGGCGCTATTGACCCGCGCGCTCACTCATTCGAGTGCGGCTCAAGGCGGTGATCACCGCCAAGGGAGCTATCAGCGTCTCGAATTCCTCGGCGACCGGGTGCTTGGTCTTGCTGTCGCCGAAATGCTTTTCAGCCTTGATGACAAGTCAGACGAAGGCGCCATGTCGCGCCGACTCTCGGAACTCGTTCGGGCCGAGACCTGCGCTCAGGTCGCCTCGTCTCTTGATCTTGGCGCAGCCGTACGGGTCGGTTCATCTGAGGCAAAGACCGGGGTTGGCAAGCGCGCTGGAGTCCTCGCGGACCTCTGCGAG
>JBAWYY010000012.1:0-17257 GCA_037143285.1 Alphaproteobacteria bacterium
ACCTCGCCGAGCCGTTCCCGATCGCGGACGAGGATCACGTCCTGGGGGTCCGCCAGTTCAACCAGGGCGCGGACAGCAGCGCCGCCCGGCCCGTCGGACGTTGCGCGGAAGAAGGCCCAGGAGCCTTCTTTCACGCGTTCAATCACATGGGCTTCGAGTAAGAGCTTGAGATGACGAGAAATTCGCGGCTGCGACTGGCCGAGAATATCCACCATGTCTGAGACCGTCAGCTCCGCTTCGTTCAACAGAATGACAAGGCGCAGACGCGTCGGCTCACCGGCCGCGCGAAGGGCTGCGATCATGTTGTCAAAGCGAAGACGGGATGGGCGGGTCATGGCTTACTCACATATAAAGATATCTTTATGCGATTATTCATTACGGTGCAAGCGGAAAGGGATGTGGGTTTCGCCCGGCGCCACTGGACAGGGGAGGGCAGGCCATTTATCGATATGTAATAGTATAACATTACATGGATCGCGAGATGGATCGTCGCTTTCGCAAATGCTTCGCTGCTTCGGTCGGACTTTTGGCCCCTGCGGGTTTAGCTATCGCCGCATCCTTTTGGGCGCCTCCCGTTCTCGCGCAAACCGAGATCCCCGAGATTGTGATAGTGGCGCGGCGTGACGACCGTGCTCCCTCACTTGCCGGGCGGCCATCCGATGATCCTTTCGTGGTGGTCGATCGGGCCTTTCAATCGGTGACGGTGGTGTCGAGCGAGGCAGTCCAGCGATCTGGCGCGCGCACGCTTGGGGATCTGTTGGGCACCCAGCCGGGTATCACGTCATCGAGCTTCGCGCCCGGCGCAGCCAGTCGCCCGATCATTCGCGGGCTCGACAACTACCGCATCCGGATTCAGGAGAACGGGATCGGCTCGCAGGATGTCTCAGAGCTTGGTGAGGACCATGCGGTTCCCATCAATCCGCTGATTGCAAGGCGTGTTGAGGTGATCCGCGGGCCGGCTGCGCTGCGTTTCGGGTCTCAGGCGATTGGCGGCGTGGTTGAAGTCTCGACCAACCGGATCCCGACCGAGGCGACCCCGCAGGGCTTTTCCGCGGAAACGCGCACCAGCGTGAGTTCAGTGGATCGGGGTGTTGATTTCGCCCAAGTGTTTGATGGCCGCATTGGCAATCAGGCCCTTCACGTTGATCTCTATGGGCAATCATCGAGCGACTATGCGATCCCGGGCGGGCGCCAAGCCAATTCTTTCAGCACGAGCAAAGGCGGATCCATCGGCACCTCCACGTTTTTCGAAGGCGGCTTTGTCGGTGCCTCCTTATCTCACATTGCCTCCGTCTATGGCGTGCCGGGCTTTGCGTCAGCGGCCAACCGCACGCGTATCGACATGTGGCAGACGAAGCTCAATTTTCGCGGCGAGTACCGCCCTGGGGGGGGTATCGTTGATGTCTTGAGGTTCTGGGCTGGTGGATCGCTCTATCGACACAACGAAGAGAGCCCGAATGCCGGCGGCCTGTTCCAAGCCAATACGACGTTTCGCAATCAGGAAATCGAGGGCCGTGCTGAGGCAGTACTTCGTCCGATCCAAACAGCGATTGGCGGCTTAGATATCACCGTGGGCACGCAGTGGAACGGGCAATCGCTCGGCACCGCGCTTGGTGCCGCATCTCTTCTGCCGCCCGCCGTGACCCGATCTGCCGCAGCCTATGGCTTTGCGACACTGTCGCTGGCGCCGACCACCCGCCTGCAGGCGGCGGGCCGAATTGATACGGTGCGTATTACGGGAACAGGGTCGCTCTTTCCCAGTGACTTCTTGGGGGCTTCAGGCGAGCCTGAGAGCTTCCGGTCTGTTCGTCAGTTCACACCGCTTTCCGCAAGCCTAGGTCTTCTACAAGACCTGCCATTCGGGCTCGTTGCCTCCGCCACCGCGTCCTATGTAGAGCGTGCACCACGGGCGATCGAACTCTATGCCCGCGGGCCCCATGACGCGCCGGGAACCTTCGAGATCGGGAACCCGGATCTGCGCAAAGAGACGGCGCGGGCGATTGAGGTCGGCGTCAGGCGTGCGGAAGGACCGTTCCGCTTCGAGGCCACGGCTTATCACAAGTATTTCAGCGGGTTCATCGCCAAGCGACTGACTGGGCTGCGCTGCGATGATGATTTTTCAAGCTGCGGCACAGGTACGGAGCTCAGGCAGGTCGTGTATACCCAGCGCAATGCGACCTTCACGGGCGCTGAGATCAAGGCCCAGATCGATCTCGGCGAAATCGCCGGCGGAACTTTCGGGATCGAGGGCCAGTACGACGTGGTGCGCGCCTCATATGAAGACGGATCGCCGATCCCGCGTATTGCGCCGCAAAGGCTTGGCGGCGCACTCACCTGGCGTGATGCGACGTGGTCAGCTCGCGTCTCATTGCTGCATGTCTTTGCGGTGACCCGGTTTGCTACCGAGGAGACGCCCACGCCCGGCTACAATCTCGTCAACGCCGAGATCGCCTATCGCCACCGCTTCGCGCCATCGGACGGGTTCGCGATCAAGGAAATCATCGCAGGTGTCGTTGGCACCAATCTATTGGACGAGCGCATGCGCAATGCGGTGTCCTTCCGCAAAGACGAGGTTTTGCTGCCGGGACGCGGGGTGCGCGCCTATGTGACGGTCAAATTCTGAGCGCGCGGGCGGAGGCGCTCTGCCATTAGGTTCCTCCACAGAACCCTAGATCGTCACCTGCGTTCCGACTTCAACCACACGCCCGCTTGGCAAATGGAAATAGTCGCTTGCCGAATTGGCGTTGACCGCCATAGCGATGAACATGTGGTCCTGCCAGAGCGGCATGCCCAGCTTGCCTGAAGCCTTCAAATGTCGTCGTGACAAGAAGAACGACGTCGTCATCATATCGACCGGCAGGCCCATCTTCTTACAGATCGACAAAGCGCGCGGCACATTTGGCGATTCCATATAGCCAAAGCGCACCGACACCTTTGAAAACATGTCCGAAATCGACTCGATGGATACCCGTGTGTCCGGGTTCACGCGCGGGGCGTCCACGTTGATGATCGACAAGAGCACGTTCTTCTCGTGCAGCACCTTGTTGTGTTTGAGATTGTGGAGAAGCGCAGTCGGCGCATAGGTCGGGTCGGAGGTGAGAAACACCGCTGTGCCCGAGACCTTATGGGGCGGTCGCTTTTCGAGGCTGCGCAGGAGGTCGGCCAGCGGCACTTCGATGCGGCGGGTCTTGGCGGTCAAAATCTTCGACCCCTTGATCCATGTCAGCATCACGAACAGCACGCACACGCCCAGGAGCAGGGGCACCCAGCCGCCCTCATGCACCTTCATCAGGTTGGCGCCGAGGAAGACAAAGTCGATGGCGAGCAGGGGGCCCATGACAAGGGCTGTGGAAATGACGCTCCACCGCCACTGATAGCGCAGCACGACAATGGTCAATGTCGCCGTGATCACCATGGTGCCGGTGACGGCGATGCCATAGGCGGAGGCCAGGTTCGATGAGGTCTTGAAGGTGAGGACGAGAATCAAGACCCCGAACAACAGCACCCAGTTGACGAAGGGCATATAGATCTGGCCGGCCTGCTCAGCGGAGGTGTGCTGCACCGACATGCGCGGCAAGAGGCCGAGCTGAACCGCCTGACGTGTCAGCGAAAACGCGCCGGTAATCACTGCCTGACTCGCGATGATGGTTGCGAGGGTGGCCAGGATCACGAGCGGCAACAGGGCCCAGCTGGGAACCAAGAGGAAGAAGGGGTTCTCAATCGTCTCGGGATGGGCCAGCACCATGGCCCCTTGGCCGAGATAATTGAGCATCAACGCCGGCACGACCACTGAGAACCAGGCGCCAGCGATGGGTTTACGGCCGAAATGGCCAAGGTCGGCATAGAGCGCTTCGCCGCCGGTCACGGCGAGAAAGACGGCGCCAAGGGTAAGAAGCCCAATCGTGCCGTTATTGGCGAGGAACACCACCCCATAATAGGGGTTGAAGGCCCAGAAAATGCCGATGTCGTCAAAGATATGGAAGACACCGGCGATCGCGATGGTGACGAACCACAGCAGCATAATCGGCCCGAAGAATTTTGCGACATGGGCCGTCCCGCGGCTTTGCACGGCAAAGAGCGCGATCAGATTGACGAGGGTGATAGGCAAGATATAGGGTTCGAATACCGGGGTGACGAGCTTTAGCCCTTCAACGGCCGACAGCACCGAGATCGCGGGCGTGATGATGGCGTCGCCATAGAACAGAGCCGCACCCGCCATGCCGAGGATGCCGATGATCGCGGTCCGCGCTTTGAGCGAGCGCTGGGCGAGCGCCGACAGGGTCATGATGCCGCCTTCGCCACGGTCATCGGCCCGCAGCAGCACGAGCACATATTTGACGGTGACGATGAGGATCAGCGACCAAAGAATGAGCGAGATGACGCCGAGGACCATTTCGCGGGTTGGTTTGCCGCCGTGCCCGGCTGCAGCTGCCAAGGCTTCGCGGAAGGCATAGAGCGGGCTCGTGCCGATGTCGCCATAGACGACGCCCACACAGCCGATGAACAGCGCCCAGTAACCAGTGGTGCCGTGGCCTGCGTGATCCGCGCCTATGGAGGCATGGGGCAAATCGGACCCAGCACTACCAAGCGAGATTTTGCTTTGAGATGCAGCTATTTCTTGTGCCATGGAGCAGATCCCGGGGCGATCCTGTCTCGAGCCCCAACGTGTCACGGGCCTTCGGCTATCGAAGATCCTGATAGGGCATGGGTTCAACCGGAGCGGCCAACCCACCTTCAGGTTACCGTGAAAACGGCGAGCTTAATACAGCACTGCGAGCCTAGATATCAATCCATCCCTGAACGGGGTGCTATGCGCAGCCACCCGGATGGACTTTCGCCAAAGGTACCATTCACCGCAGCTGTGTGCCGGAGCGTCGTGTCAGGTCGATGACGCGGACACCTTCCGCCGTCACGGTGCCGGCGGTGAGCGGCAGCGATGTCGCCTGGGCCATGCCGGCGCGGCGCGACAATGTTCCGGCACCAACGCGGTTCACGGGCGCGGCAAAGCCGCGGTCACGGGCCTGCAGCCCCGCCTGTATCTCGGCCACGCGGCGCTGCACGTCTGCCGGCAAGCGGCCATAAGAGCGCGCATCGACAAAGTCACGCGGACGATAGGGGAAGCGAGAGGCGCCGGCGAAAACGCGCACGCCTTCTTCGGTCACGACGACGTCGCCAGCTTTCAAAGTAAAGTCGTGGGAGAGCGGCATCGCAGTGAGACCGCGGGTCGCAAGGCCCGAGCATGTGCAGGAGGGGCTCAGCTTCTCGCGGAACTGGAAAGCGGTTGCGAGGCTCGCATAGGACTGGCCGCGCGGGCCGACCGCTCCTTCAATCGTGCCACCTGGGGCCGTCGTATAAAGTGTAACCTCAGAGCCAGGACAGGTTTGATCGCAGTAGAATTGCTGCGCGCGTTTGCCATCCGTACCGGACAGCGCGGGTCCCGCAGGAAAATAGAACCCATCGCAGGTGCGCACACAGAATGCGCGGGCGCCGCCTGGCAATTCGTTTTCGGTTGCTCCCGTCCCTTCTTCGTCGCGCGAGCGCGATGGTGCGGGCAAACGACGCGAGGGTGAGAGGCTTGGACGCACAGTGGCGTTGAGATTGGCCTGATTGCTGTCGCGCAAGGGACGAACGGTAATCTCGGGGATCAGGCGTTGCGGCGGGGACGCCATGAAATAGGTGGTCACCTGGGGCGGTGTCGGCACAAAGACGCCACGGAACTGCGGTTGCGGCGCTATCGCCCTAGGTGCCCGAGCCGGTGGCGCCGATTGGATCATCATCCGGGGCGGTGCAGACCGCATTTCCTGCTGCTGAGCATTGAAACGCATCATGAAATAGATGTCGTCTCGATCACTTCCCTGAGCGAAAGCAGGTGATGCCCAGGCGAAGAGAAGGGTTGCCGTCGCGATGATGAGGCTACTAATCGGATACGCCATTTACTCACGCATGGAGGTTCCGAAACCCCCGTCTCCCTCTTCATGCAGCGGCCCGAGGTAAAATATTGCTCGGTCACGACAGCATTGTGTCCCGCAATCTCCTTTATCAGCCGCTTGGCACCCGGTCAGGTGAAACGTTCTGTTAACGTGAATACGCGAGTTCCGCCTTGGCTCTCGCAGATGCGCCCCGTGGGAAACCATCGGGGCGCCGGACGTTGACTCTAGGTAAGGGATCGGATGGTGCAGCCCTGGATTTAGAACGCACCGAGCAGCACGGCCCCTACAAACGCGAATGCAGCACACACAGCGACGACGTTCACGTGTCTAGCGAGTTCCAACGGCCACCTCCATAGGTCACCCCAAGCCCGGCAAGCTTACCGCCAGGATTTTGGGAAAGGGAAGGGGGTAGTTCTTCTCAGCCGCATCTCTAAGGCGACCTGAGGGCCAAGTTGGGCACTAAGCCTTGAGCTGACAAATGAAATTTCGCCGACGAAATTGTGGCAAATCTGGTAGCAAACCTGCCCTATCTCGCGCCTTTACCAAGGAAGCGCCTCGCCCGACCAATTGAAGAAGGCGCCGGCGGGATTGGGTTTGAGCGCGTCGATCACCCCGCTCAAACCGCGAGCGCTTTCATCTGGTGAGATATCGGCACCCGATCCGCCCATATCGGTTCGCACCCATCCGGGATGGGCGACCGCGACCGCGATCCCCTCGGCGGCGAGATCGCTCGCAAGCCCCTGCATCACTTTGTTTACTGCTGCTTTCGAGGCGCGATAGGCGATGCGGTCCGAACGCGAATGGCTCATCGAGCCCATGGCAGACGAGATGGTGAGCACCTTTGCACCCTTGGCTCGGCGTAGGAGCGGCAACAGAGCCTGGGTCACCCGCAAGGGCCCGAGCGTGTTGACCGCGAGTGTTTCTGCAAAGGCTTCAAAGTCCATGGGCTCTGCAGCCGTGCCAATGCGCGGGCCGATGATGCCGGCATTGTTGATCAAGACATCAAGGCCTTTTGAACCGACGAGCGTCTCAACGGCGGTAGCGAAGGCTGCGACCGAAGCAGCATCGGTCACGGCGAGCGGCAATACGGTGAGTGATGACCCTGAGGCTAGCTTGGTGAGTTCGATCGCGCCTCCCGGATCGCGGGAGGTGGCAATCACCTTATCGCCACGGGAGAGGAGAGTTTTGACGAGGGCTAGGCCGATGCCACGATTGGCGCCAGTGACGAGGGTGGTGCGCATGACTGGGGTTCTCTGATTGGTGTTTGAACTCTAGCCGTTCCACTGCTGGACGAGAACCGCCGTGAGCACAGCGGACCTCTGTGTGCGGCAGGGTCTAAGCTCGGATATGCGGGGTCCATCCACTTGACGGGGGGTGCCAGGGATGTCACGCCGCTTCACATGAACGAGCCCCGATCTCCTCAAGGTCCCGATGCAGCGCTGGCGGAGCGGCGCGGCTATCACCACGGCCACCTCAGGGATTCGCTGATCGAAGCTGCGCGACGCCTGATCGCCGAGCGGGGGCCGGCGGGTTTCACGCTTTCAGATGCAGCGAAACTTGCTGGCGTCTCGCCGGCCGCGCCCTACCGGCACTTTAAAGATCGACAAGCCTTGTTGGCGGAAGTGGCTCTTTTGGGGTTCCGTGCGCTCCATGAGCGTCAAGCAGCGGCTGTGCGCAGCGCAAGTCCGGGGCCTGAGGCATTTTTCGCCATGGGCAAGGCCTATTTGGCCTTCGCGCGTGAGGAGCCAGCTTTCTATGCTGCCATGTTTAATTCAGGCCTTGCGGGCAAGGCGGCGCCTTCCGGCAATGAAGACCAGGGCTATGCCATGCTGCGGCAGGCTGTCGGGCAAGCCCTGGGGCTCACTGATCCGCAAGCGATCGAGCTTGCTGCGGCCCTCGTTTTTGCTCTGACCCATGGACTTGCGAGCCTTTCGGCACCGGACACGATTGCCATGCCCGGCGGTATTGCCGACCCTGAGCGTGCGCTTGAACTGGGCGTTATGTCCCTGTTGCGCGGTTTGCCTTCCGTGCTTGCCGACAAGCACTAACGTCCCCGCCGCGTCGCTTTCGCGGCAGGCCGGCACCGTCAGTTCAAGATTTCGCGCCGTCTAGCCAGCCCACGATCCGTGATGTGAGGCGACGCGCGATGGGAATGGCGATGAAGGCTGCCGCGACCGCTGCAGGCCAAGCGATGAGAAAGGCCTTGATCCAGCGGAAGAAGTAATCTGAGACTGGTCCGAGATTGATGACGGTGATCAGTGCTGTCATGAGAAAGCACATGATGGTTGCCATCAAAAAAGGCTGAATGATCGCCGCTTTGCCTTGCATGACTTGCCCCCGCGCTTCGATGCTCGGTAGCAGATTGAAAAGGCCGATGCCATGTACCGATGTCGCAGGGCCGATCAGCGTGATCGATCAGTCGCCGGAACGCTGGGAATCGAGCAACTGACGGCGCAGGCGGTTATTCTGCTGCTCGATGGTCTTCAGACGTTCCAGCAGGGCAACCGCCGGGTCTGCCTTATCCTCGTGAACGAAGTGAACGCCGATCTCGTTGCCGCGACGCCACGCAACGATACAGCGATAGACCCGCGATTTCTGGGGGATATCGAGTTCGAAATTATCGGGAACCGTCGGTCCGGTGCCAAATTCAAGGCGCGCACCCGTATCCGACCAGTTGCGCACCAAGCAGTCGAACGAGTGCATTCTGTTGGAGAACACGATCGTGCCCTTCAACAGTGTTCTCATCCGAGGCGAGTGTCGACTTTCTGTCATCACGGTCATCCTTAGGCGCCGAAGATGCCAGAGACGGGTTAAGAAAATCCGATCAATTGACGATTTGCCGCGTGTCCTAGTCCGTTGTGCTGTTTGAGTTTTGCAATCTCATCAATTGGACCGAGGCCGCAAATATGGACCAAGGGACCCGCCCCCGCGTCCATGCGGGTTAACCAAGCGATGCTGCAAGCTAGCGCGACGTCTGTTCTCATCGTCAGTCCGTCGCGACAGCGTCCGAACCGAAAATTCCCGCATAGGGCTTTGGTTGAGGGGGCGCATAGCCCACGAGCTTTGAGGTCTTCAGGCCAAGTGCGACGAGGCTTTCGGCAAGGCGGACTGCGGCTGCAACGCCGTCGATCACGGGGATCGAATGTTGCGCGGTGAGCGAGGCGGCGAGCTCCGCCATGCCTGCACAGCCCAGCACGATGGCTTCCGCACCATCTTCCGCTTTGGCTCTTTCGATCTCGGCGGAGATTTTGGCGCGCGCGCCTGAGCTTGGGTCCTCAAGGGCTAGAACCGGCACCTCACAGGCCCTGACCCGCCCACATCGATGGCCAAAGCCATATTTATGGACATTGTGCTGGAGCGCGGGCACCGATACGCGCAAGGTCGTGACCACCGAGAAGCGGCCGGCAATGAGGGTCGCAAGATGCATGGCGGCTTCGCCAATGCCGATGACAGGGCCCTCCAGCAGCGAGCGCGCGGCATCAAGGCCGGTATCGTCGAAACAGGCGATCACATAGGCATCAGCCGGATTGGCCCGCATGGTGCGCAGCATGCCGGGGATCGAGAACACTTCGTCGTAATAGCCCTCAATCGAGGCCGGGCCATCGCTTGGGTTTGCGGCCGTGATCGTCGTGCCCTTTGAGGCTGCAGCCTGCGCCGCAACGCCGATGGCATGGGTCATCGACGCGGTGGTGTTGGGATTAACAACCAGGATATGCGTCACAGGATCAAACTTTCACGTAGCCTCAAACCAGCGCGGGCGCGGTCTGATCGGTCCGCAGGCACCGCGCGCTATGGGCATCGCCGACCGATATGAGGTCGGGCTGGGTCGTGGTGCAAGCACTGATGGCGAGCTTGCAGCGCGGCGCAAAAGCGCAACCGGGCGGCAAATTGGCGAGGTCCGGCGGTGAACCAGGAATCGCCTCAAGCCTCGTGCCCTTCTGCAGGCTGTCATGGGCGCGGCTGCGCAACAGCCCGAGCGTATAGGGGTGGCGTGGCTCGCGGATCATCTGGCGGATCGGGCCGGTCTCCACCACACGGCCGCCATACATCACCGCCACGCGGTCGGCGACTTCAACGGCGACCCCGATATCGTGGGTCACGAAGATGACGCCGAGGCCCAATTCCTTCTGCAATTCCTTGATGAGAAGCAGGATCTGGATTTGGACTGTTGCATCAAGGGCGGTTGTCGGCTCGTCCGCGAGCAACACTTTCGGCTTACAGGCGAGCGCGAGCGCGATCATCGCGCGCTGGCGCATGCCGCCGCTCATCTCGTGGGGATAGTTATCGAGGCGACGCTCGGGCGAGGGGATGCGGACCCTTTCGAACAGGTCGAAGGCGCGCTTGCGGGCGTCCCTCATGGCGCCGCCCTCATGCTTGACGATGGTCTCGGCAATCTGGTCGCCCAGCGTGTAGACGGGGTCGAGGGCGAGCGCCGGTTCCTGGAAAATCATCGAGACCGTACGGCCGCGATAGTCCTGGAGCGCCGCTCCCTTCAGCGCGAGGACGTCCTCACCCGCGACGCGGATCGAGCCGGTCATGGCGGTGCGCTTTTCAGGATTGAGGCGCATGAGCGCGCGCAACGTCACCGATTTTCCCGACCCGGATTCGCCGAGAATCGCCAGCGTTTCGCCGCGCTCGAGCGTCAGGTCCAAGCCATTGACCGCACAAATGGGTTTGTCGCCGCCGGTGAAGGCGACCGTGAGGTTCTGGACGTCGACGAGGGGAGGGGCTGCCATGGAACGTCCTCAAGCGGCCTGACGCGGCGAGCGGCTATGGCCGGCTCCCGGCTCTGCCATGAAGCAAGCCGCCTGGTGGCGGCCAACGGTAAGGGTGACCGAGGGCTCGCGCGATGAGCACACGGCTTCGGCAAAGTCGCAGCGGGTATGGAACCGGCAGCCGGGCGGCGGATCGATCGGGTTCGGCGGATCTCCGGCAATAGGCGCCTTTTCGGTTCGATTATCCGGATCCATGGTCGGCATGGAATTGGTGAGCGCGCGCGAATAGGGGTGCAAGGGATCCGAAAAGATCGCCTCGGACGGGCCGATCTCTGCGACTTTACCGAGATACATCACCATCACGCGGTCCGACATGTAGCGAACAACGTTCAGGTCGTGGGAGATGAAGATATAGGTGAGCTTGAACTCTTCCTTGAGGTCGAGCAGCAGATTGAGAACCTGCGCTTCCACGGATTTATCGAGGGCCGACACCGCCTCATCAAGGATCACGACCTTGGGCTGGAGCGCGAGTGCGCGCGCGATATTCACGCGTTGACGCTGTCCGCCAGACAACTCATGGGGATAGCGGCCGGCAAAGCGCTGGGGTTCGAGCCCAACCTTGCGCAGGAGATCGCGAGCGCGCTCGACCGCTTCATTGGCGCTCACACCATGGACCTGGGGACCGAAAGCGATGGATCGCTCAATGGTCAGTCGCGGGTTCAAGGAGGCATATGAATCCTGGAACACCATCTGAACCTGACGGCGATAGTCGACGAGCGATAGATCGGGAGTGCCAACTTTCGCGCCGTTGAACAGGAGTTCGCCAGTGGTCGGCTCGATCAGGTGCATCAAGAGCCGCGCGGTTGTTGATTTCCCGCAGCCGGATTCACCGACAATCCCCAGCGTCTCGCCAGCGACCACGTCGAAGTCGACCCCATCAACGGCACGGACGACCTTTTTGGGGCCAAAGAGCGCCCCTTTGACGGGAAAATGTTTGACCAGACCACGAACTGACAAAAGTTCAGACATCATTTCACGTCCATGGCCGAACGGAGCCCGTCGGAGAGCAGATTGAAGGAGATGGAGGTGATGAAGATCATGGCGCCCGGCAATGCGGCCACCAACGGCTGAGTGTAGATCGCCGTGCGCAAGGTGTTGAGCATCAAGCCCCATTCCGGTTCTGGCGGGCGGACGCCGAGGCCAAGGAACGAGAGGCCGGAGGCCAAGATCATCGCGACCGAGATAAGGCCCGTCGCGTAGACGAAGATCGGTCCCAACACATTGCCCAACACGTGGACGCGAATGATGGTGAGCGCACTGGCGCCCGAGGCTCGCGCTGCCTCCACATAGTCCCTGTTGCGCACTTGGGTGGTGACGGCCTCTGCAACGCGGGCGATGGGCGGGATGAAGACGATGGTGAGCGAAAGCAAGGCGTTACCAAGCCCGGCGCCCAGCGCACCGGAGAGCGCCACCGCCAGCAAGACTGAGGGGAAGGCATAGAAGACGTCGATGGTGCGCATCAGGACCGTATTGGTCTTGCCGCCGACATAGCCGGAGACGATGCCGATTAAGCTGCCGATGCAGAAGGCTGCAATGACGGGAGTGACGCCCATCATAAGAGAGTAGCGCGCGCCATAGATCAGGCGTGAGAGCATATCGCGGCCGAGTTCGTCGGTGCCGAGCGGGAAGCCCTCGGTGCCGACGGGACGAAGCCGGCGGATCGTTCGCCCGGCATAGGGGTCCATGGGCGCAATGTAAGGTGCCAGAATGGCCATCAAGAGGATCAGGACAAGAATGCAGCCGGCGAAGACCGCGAGCTTGTCTTTCTTGAAGCGCTTGAAGACCGAGGACCAATAGCCCGGCGATTTCTCGATCGGCTCGATGGTTTTCGCGGGATCTGCGGGGAGGAAGGAGGAGATCGAGTTCAAGGTCTCACGCCCTCTGAATGCGAGGATCGATCAGCGTCTGAATGACGTCGACCGCTAGGTTGAGCACAACGAAAAACATGGCGAGCACGAGGATCGTGCCCTGCAGCAGCGGCAAGTCGCGCTGGAAGATCGCGGAATTGAGAAGGAACCCCGTGCCCGGCCAGGAAAACACGGTCTCGATCAGGATCGACCCGCCGAGCAAATAGCCGAGTTGCAGGCCCATGACGGCGAGCGCCGTCGGCGCGCAATTCTTCACCACATGGGCGAAGATGCCGAATTCCGACAATCCCTTCGCGCGCAGCGCCTGAACGAAGTCCTGGTTTAGGATATCGGCGACCAGCGCGCGGATGGTTCGCGCCACAATCCCCATGGGGATCACGCTCATGGTGATGGCGGGCAGGATGAGATGGCGAAGGTGTAACCAGTCCGGCCGCCAATCGGACGAGCCGCCGGGGCCCGCACCGGTGGGCGGGAGCCAATTGAGCTGGGCCGCAAATATGATCACCAGCACCATGCCGAGCCAATAGTGCGGGATAGAGACGCCGATGACCGCCAGGAAGGAGGCGAGCTTGTCGACGAGGGAATTGCGGAAATAGCCGGCGACAAAGCCGAACAAGAGGCCGAAGAAGAAGCCGATGATGGTGGCCGCCACGGCCAGGATCAGCGTGTTGCGAACGGCCCGCAGCACTTCGGTCGTGACATCACGCCCCGTGGCGATAGAGGTGCCGAGATCGCCCTGCATGGCGCGCCAGAGCCATTTGAAGAATTGCTCGTAATAGGGCCGATCGAAGCCATAGGCCGCCATCAATTGCTGTTTGAGGGCTTCAGACGCGTCGGGCGGCAAGACCGAGACAAGCGGGTCGCCCGGCGCGATATGGACCAGCGCGAAACAAACGAGAGAGACGCCGAGCACGATCGGGATCGTGTAGACGAGGCGTTTGGCGAGATAGATCAGCATGATCTCGAGTTCCACTTCGCGGTCATGCGATGAAGACCGGGCTTAAGTCTTGGTACCAGTTTTGAGCCTGAGCAAAGCCGCGAACGCGCGGCGAGAGGGCGCGCGGCGCCACGTCATGCGCGACGAACAGGAAGAGTGCATCGTCGACGATCTTGGCGTGGGCGGCCTGAATGGCGCTCAGCTGTTCTGCGTCGTCGAAGCTCGAACGGATCTTCGCAAAAAGCGCATCAAGAGCGGGATCGGCGTAGAAACCCCAATTCGTGCCGGTGGGGGGATGGAGATTGCCATCCACATGGCGGATGAGGGCGGTGAAAGGATCTTGGCTGAAGTAAGAGGAATTGGTGGAGTGAGCCCCCCGTGACGAGGGGTCGCGTGCGCCTGCCCGCCAGGAGGCGAGCAGCGTATTCCAATCCATCACTTCAAAATCGACCTTGATGCCGACCTCGCCCAGATTCTGCTGGATCAGTTCGTTCATCACCAAGGGCTGCATCTGGCCCGAGCCCGAGGGCGAGATGATCGCTTTGACGGCGAGCGGATTTTGAACTGAGAAGCCGGCTTCTCGCATCAGCGCACGGGCGGCGGCCAAGTCGGTCTTCACCTCAAAGTTCGGCTTGCCGAACCAGGGGCTTGTGGTTGGCACGAGGCCACGCGCCGGCACCATCATGCCGCCGAGGAGCTCGACCATGCCCGCCCGGTCAACGGCGAGGTTCGCCGCCTTGCGCACTCGGATATCGTTCCAGGGCGATCCCTCAATGCGCGAGAAGTGCCAGGTCCAATTGTGCGGATAGACGTTGGAGGTGATCTGCATGCCGCGCGAGCGCAACTGTGGAAGCGTGTCGGATGCGGGTGCTTCGATCCAGTCGACCTGCCCTGAGAGAAGGGCTGCGGTCCGGGCGGTCGCCTCCGGCATCGGGATCAGCGCGAGGCGGTCGGTTTTAGGGCGCCGCGCCGGGTTCCAATAGGCATCGTTCTTCACGAGGTCCAAGCGTTCGCGCGGAACATAGCGCTCGACCTTCCAAGGTCCGGTGCCGGAAGGGCTGCGCACAAAGGCGTCCCAACTGCGGCCGACCTTCTCCCATTGGGCCGGCGAGGACATCACGATCCACGACATTTCATAGGGGAAGAGGGCGTTGGGCGCTGCGGTGACGAACTCAACTGTTTTAGGATCGATAACCCGATAGCTGCGCACGGAGGGCACGCGCGTGCGGCCTTGAGCTGCCTGCCGCTGGTCGAATTGCGGTGCATCGGCCTTCAGAATCTTGTCGAAATTCCAGACGACGGCGGCCGCGTCGAAGGCGGAGCCGTCATGGAAAGTGACACCGTCGCGCAACGTGAAGAGCCAACGCCGCTGGTCAGCGGGGTCAACGCGCCAGGAGGTTGCAAGCCCCGGAACAAGGCCGCCGGCCGTGTCGGTCTTGGTCAAATCCCAGAGGACGAGGCTATCGAAGATCGTATAGCCAACGAAACGCATCCCTTCAGCGCCTTGGTCGGTTTGACCGTTGGGGATGGGGATGTCGGAGGCCGTCATCGCAATGCGAAGCGTCGATGCGCCCTGCGCGAAGGCGGGGGACAAGCTGACGCCTGAGAGATCGAGAAGTGACCCGGCGCCCAGGCCCATCGCGGCCGTCAAAAATTGTCGTCGATCGGCCGATGTCATGGGCAGAGCAGCTTCCAGGTATTGAGAGACAAAAAGAGTGTCCGGGCGGCAGCGAACCGCCGCCCGGACAGGATCAAGTTCAGCTACCGGCCCGGATATCCATGGGCGCGAGGTCGATGAACCAGGAGCGCGGCTGAACAACACCGGTGACGCGCGGGCTCATGGCACGCGGGCCCACGTCGTGGGCGACCCACAGGAACGGCGTTTCTTCAACGATGCGCTTGTGAAGGGCGGCGAGCGCCGTATCACGACCGGCATCATCGAAGGTGGAACGCGCGGTCGCAGCCAACTGGTCCATTTCGTCGGTGTTGAAAAAGCCCCAGTTGTTCGAGGTCGGCGGGTTAGCCTGGCGGGTCACGAAGCGCACCATGGCAAAGAAGGGGTCCATGGCGGCAAAGGTGACATTGGTCGCATTGGCGCCGCGGGCGTTCGGGTGGCCGGCACCTTCGCGCCAGTTGTTGAACACCGCGTTCCATTCAGCCACTTCAAGCTCGACATTGAAGAAGCATTCCTTCAGCGCCTGCTGGAGCCATTCGTTCATCACGATCGGCTGCATTTGGCCCGAACCCGAGGCGGAGGTGAGCACCTTCACCGAGACCGGACGCTGAGCGGAGAAGCCGGCTTCGGTCATCATGCGCCGGGCGGCAGCCAGGTCGTACTTGATGTCGAAGGTCGGGTTACCCCACCAGGGATGACCCGGAGGCACGGTGCCCTTCGGAACTTCCATCAGGCCGGACAGAAGCTGCTTCAATTCTTCGCGGTTGATGCAAAGATTGGCAGCCTGACGAACGCGCTTGTCGGCCCAGGGTGAGCCTTCGCGGAACGAGAACTGCCAGGGCCAAACGTGCGGCTGAGCGTTGGTGTAGAGGGTGAAGCCACGGCTCCGGATCTGAGCAACGGCGTCGGGGGCAGGCGCCTCGATCCAGTCCACCTGGCCTGCGAGCAGGGCGGCGGTACGGGCATTGGCTTCAGGCAGCGGCAAGAGAACGACGCGGTCGATCTTCGGGCGGCGAGCCGGATCCCAATATTCCTTGTTCGCGACCATTTCGAAGCGCTCTCGCGGCACGAGCCGCACGCCACGGAACGGACCAGTGCCCGAGGGCGTCGAGGCAAAGGCCGACCAAGCGCGAGCGGCGCGCTGGCGCGGATCCGTCACGTCGGCGGGGACTGCTGCGAGCATGGCGGCCCAATGGGCGGGCGATGCCATGAACAGGTTGGTCAGGTTGATGGGCAGGAACGAGTCCGGCGCGCGGGTCGTCAGCTCAACCGTGAGGTCGTCGATCTTGCGGGCCGAAAGCAGGTTCGGCATGCGCGACACGGTCACGCCAACCTGGCTCTGGTCGAAGTGCGGCGCGTTCTGATCGAGCACTTTCTGGACGTTCCAGACGACCGAGTCAGCCGTGAAGGCCGAGCCGTCGTGGAACTTCACGCCCGGACGCAGCCGGAAAACCCACTTGGTCTTGTCATTGGCGTCCACAGCCCACGAAAGTGCCAGGCCCGGAATGATGACAGAGGCCGCATCGGCCTTGGACAGATCCCAATGGACGAGGGCGTCATACATCGGAATGCCGGTGAAGCGGTTACCCTCGAAGCCCTGATCGGGCTGGCCGTGGGTGCGCGGAATGTCGGCGGCCGTCATGCCGACCCGCAGGACCTTTTCCTGAGCGAGCGCAGCCTGTGGCGCAGCCAACGAGCCGGCCAGCGCCAGCATTGTGCCGGCGAAAAGCGCCGAGCCGAAACGGATCCTCATGCATATCCTCCTTGATGCGAACCGATTGGACGTTCGCAAACCACGTGCCATCCCAATAACCGAGCCAAGCAGTGGATTTACCGCAAGCGGACTTGGTGTGGCCTTGGCGGAATGCCGAGGAGGGGAGCACACTGCCCAGAGATTAAGCAGAAATGCTGACCCGACAAGCCGTTTCTACGGATCCCAACAGCTGTTTTCTTTAGCTAATCGCGGCAGCGCCAAGGGACCGCCGGCGGCCTGTTCGACAGCCGAGGCGACTTGGAGGGCGAGAGCATCCGCATTCATGCGGGCAACCACTTGAAGGCCAAGGGGCAAGCCC
>JBAWYY010000013.1:0-17203 GCA_037143285.1 Alphaproteobacteria bacterium
GTGGGTGCCAAAGTGCGCCGCTGGAAAGTCGGCGACGAGGTGATTGTCCATTGCAATCAAGACGATGGCGATGATGAAGAGTGCAATGGCGGCGACCCCATGTTCTCGCCCACCCAGCGCATTTGGGGCTATGAGACGCCCGACGGCGCCTTTGCCCAGTTCTGCCGGGTGCAGTCGCGCCAATTGATGCCGAAGCCCAAGCATCTGCCCTGGGAGGAGGCCGCCTGCTACACGCTGACGCTTGCCACCGCCTATCGCATGCTGTTCGGCCATCCCCCGCATATTCTGAAGCCCGGCGATAACGTGCTGATCTGGGGCGCCTCAGGCGGTCTCGGCGTCTTCGGCGTGCAGCTCGTAGCCGCGTCCGGCGCCAATGCCATCGGCATCATTTCAGACGAATCCAAGCGTGATTATGTGCTGGGCCTTGGCGCCAAGGGCGTGATCAACCGCAAGGATTTCAATTGCTGGGGCCAAATGCCCACGGTCAATACGCCGGAATATGCGGTGTGGCTGAAGGAAGCCCGCCGTTTCGGCAAGGCGATCTGGGACATCACGGGGAAGAAAGACGTCGATATCGTCTTCGAACACCCGGGTGAATCGACCTTCCCCGTCTCCTGCCTCGTGGGCAAGCGCGGCGGCATGATCGTGTTTTGCGCCGGCACCACCGGCTTCAACCTCACCTTTGACGCCCGCTATGTCTGGATGCGGCAAAAGCGCGTGCAGGGCTCGCATTTCGCCCATTTGAAACAGGCCGCCGCCGCCAACCAATTCGTGGTGGATCGCAGGCTCGACCCCTGCATGTCCGAAGTGTTCCCCTGGGACAAAATCCCCCAGGCCCACGCCCTGATGCAGGCGAACAAGCACCCGCCGGGCAATATGGCCGTGCTCGTCAACTCGCCAAAGCCGGGCTTGCGCACGCTTGACGACGTGATCGAGGCACTGGCGCGCTAAACGCTAGGGGAGAGGGCGACAAGCCCCTTGCCACCGGGCTCGCATCGCGCCACCTGTGCGGGCATGGCCCGAGCCCCACGCGTCCTGACCATCCCACCGTCTCAGCCCTTTTTGGAGACGCTGGCCCGTGCCGTCTTGAACGGTGATGTGGTCAAGGGCTGGCCTGATGCGGCCGACCCGCTTTCGCTTGCCGATGGCACGATCCTGCTGCCGAACCGGCGCGCCTGCCGCGCGCTGCGCGATGCGTTCCTCGCCGTCGGCGGGGGGGCAGCACGCGTCCTGCCGAGGATCGCGCCTATTGGCGATGTGGACGAGGACGATCTCGCCTTTGCCGATCCAAATCCCCTCGACCGCCTCGGCCTCGATAGTGTGCCGCCCGCCATTGGCGCGCTCGACCGCCGCCTGATTCTGGCGCGGCTCGTGCGGGCTTGGGCGGCAAGCGTCGACCGGTCGATCCTAAAGCTCTCGCCCGACGAACCGCTGCTCGTCTCGACCTCCACCTCGGACGCCCTCTCGCTCGCAGCCGATCTGATGCGCCTCATCGATCAAGTCGTGACCGAGGACGTGCCCTGGTCGAATCTGAGCCGGGTGGTGGAAGCCAATCTCGATGCTTACTGGCGGATGGCCCGGGATTTTCTCGCCATTGCCGCCGACACCTGGCCCGAGGTGCTCAAAGAGCGGGGAGAAATTGAGCCGGCTATACGTCGCGATCTTCTGATCAAGGCTGAGACCGAACGCCTCTCAGGTCTCCCCGGCCCGATCATCGCGGCGGGCTCGACCGGCTCCATTCGCGCGACCCGCGATCTCCTGCGCATGGTGGCGCACCACCCGCGAGGCGCCCTCGTGCTTCCTGGCCTGGACCTCACCCTTGATGAGGCGGGATGGGCGGCGATCGGCGCGGGCAATGGGCTCCATGGTCATCCGCAATTCGGTTTGAGACGGCTGGTTGCCCATGTGGGCCTTGACGCCAGGGATGGCGTGGACGCTTTAGCGCCGCCGGCACCCCATGGCCGCGAGGCGCTCCTTTCCGCTGCCATGCGCCCGGCCGAGACGACGGAGGCCTGGGCCAATGCCACCTGGCCCGTGGATGACCCGGCGCTTGACGGCTTGATCGCCATTGAGGCCGCCAATGAGCAGAGCGAGGCGCTGGCCGTCGCGCTTGCACTCCGCCATGCGGTGGAGGACCCCCGCGAGACCGCTGCCTTGATCACGCCGGATCGTGCTTTCGCCCATCGTGTGATGGCGGAACTGGGCCGCTTCAACGTGGCGATTGACGATTCCGGCGGTCAGCCGCTCGCCACGACGCCTGCCGGCATTGTCGCGCGCCTCGTCGCAAGGCTGGCGCTGGAGGCGGCAGCACCCGCCGACATTCTCGCTCTCGTCGCAAATCCGGCAGTTGATGACGGACTTGAGCCAAGGGATCGCGCCGAGACTATCGCCGCCATTGAACTCCTCGCGCTGCGCGGCCTGCGTCCACCCGATGGCCTGCCCGGCCTCATCGCGCGCTTTGATGAGGCGGCGGCCTCCATTCCGGATCGGCGCCCGGATATCGAGCCGCGCGCCCGGCTCTCGCGTGAGGCCATCGCCAACGGCCGTGCGCTGCTCGAACGGCTGGAGGCCGCGCTACGCCCCCTTGGCGCCATGGAAAGCGAGCGCCCGCTTGCCGAACTCGCTCAAACCCATGCGCAAGCGCTCGCGGCCCTCGGCCTTCGCGCGGACGCCATGGGGACCGAGGCGCTGCTCGCGCTCCTCGCAGGTCTCGGCGAGGGCGAAGCCGCCTATTTCGCTATTTTGCCGGCTGACTATCCGGGCGTCCTCGACCAGTTCCTCGCGACCGAGACCATCCGCCAGCCCGGTGAGCCCGGCGCCCGGGTGCGCATCCTCGGCCTGCCAGAAGCGCGCTTCGTCGCCGCCGATACCGTGGTGCTCGCGGGCCTTGTGGAGGGCGTTTGGCCGCGCGAGACCGCGCTCGACCCCTGGATGAACCGCGCCATGCGCCAGGCCTTTGGCATCGAGCCGCCGGAGCGGCGCATCGGCCTCGCCGCCCACGACTTCACCCAGGCGCTGGGACAGCGGCGCGTCGTGCTGTCGCGGCCTGCAAAGAAAGCCGGCGTCCCGACGGTCCCCTCGCGCTGGCTGAAGCGCTTGCAAGCCGTGGTGGGTGCTGCCGGCTGGGCGCGCATGACGGGCGCCGGCGCTGTTTATGTCGAGCTTGCCGAAAGCCTCGACCGGCCGGTAGGTCGCCACCAGCCGGCCCGGCGCCCGGCGCCCGTGGTCGCGCCCGCGCTGCAGCCGACGCGCTTTTCCTTCAGCGCGATCGCGACGCTTCGACGCGACCCCTATGCCATCTATGCCGAACACGTGCTTCGCCTCAAACCCTTGGATGCCCTCGATGAAGAGCCCGGCGCCGCCGAACGCGGCACGCTGATCCATGAGGCGCTCGCGACCTATATGCGCGAGGTCATCGCGAATGGTGTGACGGCTAATTCTCATGCCGCCCTCATCGCCCACGGCCGCGCCGCCTTCGAGCCGTTCTGGTATGATGCCGCCGTGCGTGCAGTCTGGTGGCCGAGGTTCCAGCGCATTGCCGAATGGTTTGTCGCGGAGGAGAAAAGCCGCAGCGCCTTCATCGACCGCTCCCTCGTCGAAATCCGTGGCGAAATCACCTGGGCCACAGCCCAAGGCCGCATTGTCGGCCTCCACGGCCGGGCCGACCGCATCGATGTCCTGCGCGATGGCACAGTGGCCCTCATCGACTACAAGACCGGCGCGCCGCCCGGCCGAAGAGAGGTCCAAGTCGGCCTCGCGCCCCAGTTGACGCTAGAGGCAGCCGTTGCGACGGCCGGCGGCTTTGCGGACATTCCCGCGGGCACGCCGGTCTCGGCGCTCATCTACGGCAGGCTCTCAGGTGTTGACCCCGCCGGCGAGTATCGCCTCGTCAAACTCGAGAATGCGACGCCCGGCGAAGTCGCCGATCTCCACTTGACCGAGCTCAAAAAACTCATCGACGAGCACGAGGCCGGCCGGCCCTTCCTCTCTTGGGCCATGCCACAGACTCGGACCGATTGGGCCGGGCCCTATGACCTGCTCGCCCGCGTCGGCGAATGGTCGCAGGACGGAGGCGGCGCATGAGCGGCACCTTCACCGTCACAGCCGATATGGTCGCGCTCCAGCGCATGGCCTCAGACCCACTGCGCTCCGCCTGGGTCTCCGCCAATGCAGGCTCGGGCAAAACCTATGTGCTGACCCGGCGCGTGGTGCGCCTGATGCTCGCCGGCACGCCGCCCGGCGCCATCCTCTGCCTGACTTTTACGAAGGCGGCGGCAGCCACCATGTCGAACCGGGTGCTGGATCTGCTCGCGTCCTGGGCTGTCATGACAGACGAGGCCCTGACCCGGGCGCTGGAAGACCTGGACGGCGCGCCCCCAACCGCCGAGCGGCGGCTTCGTGCGCGTCGCCTCTTTGCCCGCGCCTTGGAAACGCCCGGCGGCCTGAAGGTGCAGACCATCCACGCCTTCTGCGAGCGATTGCTGCATCAGTTTCCCTTCGAGGCCAATGTGCCCTCGCAGTTCACGGTTTTGGATGATGCGGCGAGCAAAACCTTGGTCGCGAGCGCAAAATCCGCGCTTTGGGAACGGGCCGCAGCCAACCCCGAGGGACCGCTCGGGCGGGCGCTCGCAACGCTGAGCATGACAGGCGCCGACCAGACGGTGGCAGAGCTTCTGGACGAGATTGTCGACAAGCGCGCGCAGCTCAAGGCCTATATTCGGAGCGACGCGGATCTTGCCCGCGCTTTAGCGGAATTGCCGGATTGGCTGGGGCTTAACCCCGGCGAGACCCTCGAAAACTTGCGCCAGGACATCATCGGCGAAGCGCTCATCCCCCGCAGCGAATGGCGCTCGGTCGCGGCAACCTTCGAGCATGTTTTGGGGACAGCGCCCAAGCATGACGTTGCCGGCCTCTTGCGCCAGGCGGACCTTGGCGGACCCAGCGCGAGTGAGACCTATTGCTCCATCTTCCTGAACAATGACGACGAGCCGCGAAAGCACCTGCCGGCCGCAGCCGTCCGCAAGGCGGAGCCGGCCCTTGCCAGCCGCTTCGATGCGGAAAAGCAGCGTCTCGCCGATCTGATGGCGAAAATGCGCGCCGCCCGCATCGCCGAGGGCACCTCTGCCCTCCTCACCCTTGGCCATGAGATCATCGACCATATCGAGCGGGCGAAAGCCGCGCGCGGCGCCCTCGACTTCGACGACCTCGTCACCAAAGCCGGCGCCCTGTTCGACAATGACGGCGCCTCCGCCTGGGTGCTCTACAAGCTCGACCAGGGCATCGACCATATTCTGGTGGACGAGGCGCAGGACACGAGCCCGGCCCAATGGCGCATCGTCGAGAAACTGGTGGATGAATTCGCCTCCGGCGAAGGTGCCCGCGCCATCCCACGCACGCTCTTCGTGGTGGGGGACGAGAAGCAATCGATCTATTCGTTCCAAGGCGCCGACCCCCGTTGGTTCGACGACATGCGCCGCCATTTTGAGCGCGCCTTTCGCAAGGCGAGCCTGCCCTTCACGCCCCTGGAGCTGAAACATTCGTTCCGCTCGGCGCCGGCCGTGCTGACAGCCGTTGATGCAGTTTTCGCTGACGCCAATGCCCGCCGGGGCCTGAGCGCGGACGATGTGGAACCACCGCCCCATTTGCCGGCCCGCGTCGGCGCACCGGGCGTGGTGGAGCTCTGGCCGCTCGCAGAGGCGACTAAAATTGATCGGGATGATGCCGATTGGACAGCGCCGGTGGATGCGATTGGTGCCGGCGATCCCATCATGCTGCTGGCGGCAACCATCGCCCGAAGGGTGCGCTTGTGGCTCGACCCGGTTACGCCGCTTCTGGGTCGCTCAACCCCCATGGTGCCCGGCGATGTCTTAATCCTGGTTCGCCGGCGCGGTGCCCTTTTCGATGCGCTGATCCGCGCCTTGAAACAGGCGGGCGTGCCGGTTGCGGGCGCCGACCGGCTGGTGTTGGGCGACCACATCGCGGTGCAAGACCTGGTCGCGCTGGGTGATTGTCTGGTGACTCCTGACGATGATCTGTCACTCGCGGTCGCGCTGAAGAGCCCGCTTTTTGGGTTGACCGAGGACGAACTCTTGAGGCTCTGCCTGAACCGTCGCGGGTCGCTTTGGGATCGTTTGGTCGACGCGGATCATCCGGCAGCCCAAACACTTGCCCGCTGGCGAGACGAGGCCTTGTCCATCACGCCCGGCGCTTTCTATGCGGCGGTCTTGGCCCGCGACGGCATTCGCACGCGCATTCTCGCCCGGCTCGGGCCGGAGGCCATCGACGCGCTCGATGAGTTCTTGAGCCTCGCGCTCGGCTTTGATCAGCGCGATGTGCCGACGCTCGCAGGCTTCCTCCATGCCTTCCGCGCGTCCGAGGTCGTGGTGAAGCGCGACATGGATGTGCGTCCGGGCGAAGTCCGCGTCATGACCGTTCACGGCGCCAAGGGCCTGGAGGCAAGCACCGTCATCCTCGCCGATACCATGAGCGTGCCGGGTCATGCTCACGATCCAAAAGTGCTTGGCCTGACCCCCGTCAATCAGCCGTCAGGCACGCCCGAGCGGCTCGCCTGGGCGCCCTCGGCCAGCGCTGATATCGCACCGACCGCTGCCGCGCGCTTGGCCCATCGCGAGGCCCAGGAGCGCGAATATCGCCGCCTCCTCTATGTGGCGATGACGCGTGCCGCCGACCGCTTGGTTATCTGCGGCGCGAAGCCGGGGCGAGACCCGGTCGACCCCTGGTATCAGCTCATCAAAGCGCAGCTTCAAGATCGCGCGGAAGAACAGGCGGCGGAAGACGGCGACGGCATGGTCTATCGCTGGACGACGGGGGCGCCGGCAGCGCTGTCGGCAACGACCCCGCAGACGACAAACGAACAGGCCCCGCCGAGGCCGCGTCCGGCCTGGCTAAGCCCGCTTGCGGGAACACCCACGCGATCAGCGCGTAGTCTTGCGCCCTCGCGTGCCTCAAGCCCGGCTAGTGGGCCCGAGAACGAGGCCCGCAAGCAGGCCATGCGCCGCGGCGTGGTGATCCATCGCTTGCTGCAATCGCTCCCCGATGTGGCGCCCGAGCGCCGGGCCGATGCCGCCCGGCGCTACCTGAGTTCGGACAAGAGCCTATATGAGGCAAGCCGCGCCGAGATTATGGCACGGGTGCTGGCGCTCTTGGACGACGCGCGTTTTTCGTCGCTCTTCGGGCCGGAAAGCCGCGCTGAGGTGCCGCTCGTTGGCATGGTGAAAGGTCTGCCGGTTGCTGGCCAGATCGACCGGCTGGTGATCACGCCTGAGCGGGTGGTGATCGCCGATTTCAAGACCGGCTTGGCTGTGCCGGCAAGTGCTGATGCGGTACCTGCCTCTTACGTCACACAGCTTGCGCTTTATCGGGCGCTCTTGAGCGAGATGCGGCCGGGCGTACCTGTCGAAGCCTTGATCGTCTGGGCGGATGTGGCGGAGGCGACATCGATCCCGGCCGCCATGATGGACGAGAACCTTGCCGCCCTTACCGGCGCGTTGCCAGGAACACGCCGAGCGCCGTAACCGCCATGCCGCCGAGCTGCGCGGTGGTCAGCGTCTCGCCAAAGATCGCAAAGGCGAGCAGCGCCGTCATCGGCGGCACGAGATAGATGAAGGCGGTGGCGCGCGAGACCTCGCCATGTTTCAGCACCGTCATAAACAACAAGATGCCGCCGATTGAGAGCACCAGCACCGACCAGGCCATGGTGAGGATCAAGGTCATATTCCATTCGGCGACCATGGCGCCGAACAGCGGCACGAGGGGCAGCATCGCGAGCGAGGCCGCCACATATTGCCAGAAGGTGGTGGCGACGAGATCGCCTGAGGTGACGAAGCGCTTTTGATAGAAGGTGCCGAGCGTCACCCCGACCATGCCGATGAAATTGACGATGAGCGGTATCTTGATCGCATCGAAAGTCGCGGGATCGACGCCAACGAGCTTCGGCAAGAGCACGAGCACGATGCCGAAAAAGCCAAAGGCGACGCCGAGCAGGCGGATGGGCGAGATGCGCTCACCCAATAGCGCTGGCGCGAGCATGGCGGTCATCACAGGCTGAAGCCCCGCCATGATGCCGGAGACGCCGGAGGGCACCCCCTTGGCAACGGCCCACCAGACACCTGCGAGATAGACGGCGTGGATCAGCACGCCAGAGACCATGGCGTGCCCGATCAAGCGCCGGTCGCGCGGGAAGGTCACACGCATGATGAGGCCGATCAGCCCCATGGCGATGGCCGCGAGCGTGAAGCGCAGGAACAGGAACCACAGGGGATCGGCATATCGCGCGGCAAATCCGGCGACGATCCATCCGGTGGACCAGATCACAACGAAGAGGAAGGGGATGTATCGGATCACGACCGCACCAGGACAGGGCGGGCAGCTCTAGGGGCAGTTGCGGTCTGTGTCGATGGGCGGGCTGCCATGCCGCCGTGGTGGAAGGCCGAGGTGCGGCCTCTCTTGCGTTCCCGCCCGTTCATGCGGTCCTATTGCCGGGAACCCAAGGGGATCTAGCCCATGCTGACCTTCGCCCGCGCCCATGGCCATCGCATCGACCGCATCGGTGCCGAGATTTCGACCCTCATCATCGGCGGCTGGGCCGGGCGCGATGCCGACGCGATCCAGCACCACATCGAAGAGCTTGCAGCCATCGGCGTACCGCGCCCCTCCACCGTCCCGGTCTATTATCGCTGCGCCGCGTCCATCCTCACCCAGACCGACCTGTTGCAGGTGCTGGGGCCTGATTCCTCAGGCGAGGTGGAGCCTGTCTATGTCTCGCTCGCCGATGGGCTCTGGGTTGGCATCGGCTCTGACCATACCGACCGCAAGGCCGAGACCTTCGGCATCGCGCTCTCAAAGCAGATGTGCGGCAAGGTGATGGGAACGCAGCTCTGGAAGTTCGACGACGTGGCCCCCCATTGGGATGAGCTCGTCTTGACGGCGCACGCGATCATCGGCGGTGACCGGGTGCTCTATCAACAAGGCGCGCTCTCGGCGCTACGCCGGCCGGAGGACCTCATCTCACGCTTTGCCGGCGACAAGGGCCTCGCCGCGGGTACGGTGATGTTCGGCGGCACGCTTGGCGCCATCGGCGGCATCAGGCCTGCGACCCGCTTCGAGATGGAGCTCTTCGACCCCGTGCTGAAGCGCCGCATCGCGCATGCCTATGACATCCAGGAACTGCCGGTGATCAGCTAAACGCGTTCAATAGAGCGTTGCGGCTTGGCGCGCGGGCAGCGCGTCATCATAGGCCTTCGCCTCAAAGCCCTGCTCGATCTCGGCGATCATCCGGCCGGCCGAGGGTACCTCGCCACGCGCCGCCCAGGTCGTGGGGTCCCAAAGCTTGGAGCGCGCGAGCGCCCGAGCGCATTGGAAATAGACCCGCTCGATGGTGATGACGAGAAGGGTCGCGGGCTCTTTGCCGGCCATCACAAAGCGGGCCTTCAAGGCGGCATCTGCGGTTACGATCGCGCGGCCATTGACCCTCAGCGTCTCGCCGACACCGGGAATCATGAAGAGGAGCGTCACGCGCGGATCGGCGACGATGTTGCGCAGCGAATCGAGCCGGTTATTGCCGCGCCGATCGGCCATGATCAAGGTCGCGTCATCTTCCACCGACACGAAGCCCGGACCATCGCCGCGCGGCGAACAGTCAAGCCCGTCGGGCCCGATCGTGCCGATGAGCGCGAAGGGCGAGGCCGCAATGAAAGCGCGATAGGCGGGCGTGAGACGCTCGACTTCTTTGGCGAGCGATACCCGGTTCACCTCGCCATATTCGGCGTGCAGGGCATCGAGCGAGGTGATGGCGTCAGGGGTCATCGGTGCGGGCCTCCTTGCAAATCAAAGGCAAGCTCGCCCATAGCATAACGGCGCATCCCCTGGCAGCCGCGCGGCTGTCGTTCATGTGCGCCTCAGGTTCGGATTGCGAGAGTAGACGACCTCGCTATGCTTCCTGCGACTCGTGTTGTGATGATTTAAGAGCCGATATGACGATCCTCGCCATCTATCTTCGTGTGCTCACCCAACTCGGCCCTGAAAAACGCCTGGGGATGGTGCTGCTCGGCTGCAATCTCTTGCTCGCCGTGGTGATGTTTGCCGAACCGATCCTGTTCGGTCGCATCATCGACACCATGACGGCGGCCAAGGGCCAGGGCCGCGTGGTGAGCTGGGGCGAGATCCTGCCGCTCATCGGCGCCTGGGTGGTCTTCGGCCTCTTCACCATCGCCGCCGGCGTATTGGTCGCGCTGCACGCAGACCGCATGAGCCATCGCCGCCGGCTCTCCTTCATGCAGCACTATTTCGAGCACGTGCTCAACCTGCCGCTCTCCTACCATTCCGGCACCCATTCCGGCCGCCTGTTGAAGGTGATGCTGGAAGGCTCCAACGCCATGGCCTGGCTGTTGTTGTCGTTCCTGCGCGAGCACTGCGCCTCCATCGTCGCCCTCATCATCCTCTTGCCGGTGGCGCTCTGGGTGAACTGGCGTCTCGGCATCTTGCTGATCGTGCTCGTGTTCTTCTTCTTCTTCCTCACGAGCTACGTGCTGCGCCGCACCGAGTCTCTCCAAGGAAAGGTACAAGAATACCATAACGCACTCGCCGAACGGGCGACCGATGCGCTCGGCAATGTGCCGGTGATCCAGTCGTTCACGCGGGTGGAAGCGGAAGTGCGAGCGATGCGCGCCACCGTCGATGCGCTGCTGGCCGCTCAAATCCCGGTGCTCTCCTGGTGGGCGATTGCGGCGGTCGCCTCGCGCGCCTCGGCAACGCTGACCGTGCTCGCGATCTTCCTCACCGGCACCTGGCTGCATATCCAAAACCTCGCGACCATCGGCGAGATCGTCACCTTCATGGGCTTTGCCACCATGCTCATTGGCAAGCTCGAGGCGCTCGTCGGCTTCATCAATTCGGTGTTCATGGAAGCGCCGAAGATCCGCGACTTCTTCGGCGTGCTCGACACCGTGCCCCAGGTCCACGACCGCCCCAATGCGGCAGCGCTTGGGCCCGTGCACGGCACGGTCGTCTTCGAGAACGTGTCCTTCTCCTATGACGGCAAGCGCGCGGCGGTGGCCGACCTCTCCTTCGTCGCAGGGCCGGGCGATACGATTGCGCTGGTGGGATCGACGGGGTCCGGCAAGTCAACGACGCTCTCGCTGCTCCACCGCGTCTTCGACCCCCAATCCGGCCGCATCACAGTGGACGGCACCGATATCCGCGATGTCTCGCTGGTGTCGCTCCGCCACAATATCGGCGTCGTCTTCCAAGAGCCCATGCTCTTTGCCCGCACCATCCGCGAAAACCTCCAAGTCGGCCGGCCCGAAGCGACCGAGGCAGAAATCCTGGATGCCTGCGAGCGAGCGCAGGCGACCGAGTTCCTCGCGCGCCAGCCCGAGGGCCTCGACACGGAGATCGCCGAGCGCGGCCGCTCGCTCTCGGGCGGCGAACGCCAGCGCCTGTCCATTGCCCGCGCCCTGTTGAAGAACCCGCCGATCCTCATTCTGGACGAGGCGACATCGGCGCTCGATGCCGCGACCGAGCAGAAGCTGCAGCTGGCGCTCGAAGAGGTGATGAAGGGCCGCACCACCTTCGTCATCGCCCACCGACTGGCGACCATTCGCCACGCGACCCGCATCCTCGTCTTCGAGAACGGCCGCGTGATTGAAGCCGGCACTTTCGAGGAACTGGTGGCCCAAGGCGGCCGCTTTGCCGCACTTGCCAAGGCCCAGTTCATTGCCGGCGGCAAGACCGACGAGAAGGCCCCCGTCGAGACTTGAGACGCGACGGGCTCCCCGCCTTACCCCCTTGCGCACCTCAAATCGGCTTCCTACCTGAGTTCTGTACCGGCCATCTGGCGGTGCAACTCACGACAGGTCCGGCCATGACGGCGGGCCTCAACTCTGGTGTCGCTTGAAGGAGGACATCCATGCGTAGCTTTGACCTCACCCCCCTCTATCGTTCCACCGTCGGCTTTGATCGCCTGTTTTCCATGCTTGATCAGGCGACCGGCGCGGAAGGCCCCACCCCCGGCTATCCGCCCTATAACATCGAAAAAACCGGCGAGACCGCCTATCGCATCACCCTTGCGGTGGCAGGCTTCAGCGCGGACGAACTGACCCTCGACGTGCGTGAGCAGACGCTCGCCGTTCGCGGCGAGAAGGCCCCCGCCGACGCCGAGACGAAGCGCGAATTCCTGCACCAGGGGATCGCTGCTCGTGCGTTCGAGCGCCGCTTCCAGCTCGCTGACCATGTGGTGGTCAAGGGCGCGTCCATGGAACATGGCCTGCTCCATGTCGATCTCGTCCGCGAGATCCCGGAAGCCCTGAAGCCCCGGCATATCCCGATCACCACCAATGCGAGCGGCAGCCCGCGCGTGATCGAAGGCAAGGTCAAGAAGGCCGCGTAATCAGCGCGCTCCTTCCTAACCAAGTAAGCGAACGCCCCGGTGATGAGCCGGGGCGTTTTCGTTTGAGGACGATGCTCACCGGCAAAAGACATTCATTCGGAAGCTGTAGGCCAATCCTCGAGACTGCGCACAAAATCACTATGCGCGTGAAGCCCGTCATGCAGGTTCTTCGTGGGCGGAGGCAACTGGACCACTGCAACCTCCAGCCCAGATTTCCGGGCGACCTTCATGGCCGGAATCATATCCTGATCGCCGGATACCAATACAATCCGATCAACGGCCTTGCTCTGGGCAAATGCAGCAATATCCAGCCCTATGCGCATATCAACGCCCTTCTGTTCAAAAATTGGCGAAAAATCCGCGTCTGTGAGAGGCTTACCGCCTTCAATCGGAACGGTTCTCGGTTTCCAGCCTCTGAACCCCAGCGTGCCCTTGCGCACGGCGAAGCGCTCTAGTCGGGCCAAATCATCAAGCCATTTATCGCTCGCTTGAAACGTCCTTTCCTCATTCGATACTGGTAGCGGAACCTTCCCCCTAAATTGAGGAGCGTCATAATAGAATATTCTGAGAAGGTATTCGTCCGAGGATACAGCCGAGTGAGCAAATTTTTCTATGAACTTATTGTCAAACATTTTCTTAGCCGCAGAGGCGCACGCTCGGAGATAGCCTCCGTCAATGAGGAGGGCGACTTTCATTGCATCCCCAAAACAAAAACCCCCGCAACTCTGAGGTTGCGAGGGCTTCAGTATTGTCGTCTCGATTGTGAGACGTCAAGGATTCATCATGGGGTTGTATATAGCGAATCTGTGTGTTTTTCGTCAATCGATTTCAGTGCAACCCGTTCACACAGAGCTCGCGAATACTCCCCTTTGTCCCTTACGGCCGCTGCGCGTCGCTTGGCCGTCCTGGTTCGATCCGCCGGATCACGCGCTCGGGCGCACCGGGCAAGGGCTCGCCATTCGGACCGATGAAGCGACCGTCAACCAAGGGCGCCTCATCGGCGGCAGCGGGTGCCGCAGGCGTTGGCGCAGGCGCTGAGACGGCCGGGGCAACCGGGGCCTCGGGAAGCGCCGCGGTCGGCGCCGAGGGTGCTGTTTGGCTGCGCGGGAAAGCCTCGATCGGGCCTGGATCGGGCATCACCAGGGGTGCGGCCTCAACGGGTGCCGGAATGACGCTCGGCGCGAGGGCCGGCGCAACCGGCGGCTCCACTGCCGGCGGTAAGGCGGCACGCGGCGGTTCGGCTGGGGCAGGGCTTGCAGCGGGCGGCAGGACCTGCGGCAATTCGGTTGCGGGCGATGGGATTACCGGATCGATGGAGGGACGCGGAACGGGCAGCGGCGGATGAAGGCGGGCCAAACGCTCACGCGGCGCCCGTTCGATCCGTTCAGGGGGCCCAAGGCGAGTGCCATCAAGAATACGGGGGCCACTATCGAACAGGTCCGAGCGCCTGTCACGGGGATCGCGGAAATCCGGGCGCGCGCCCGGCCGTTCACCAGGCCGGCTCACACGCAGCACCTCGCCGGAATAGGCATCGACCTGGACCCGCGCATCAAAGCCGTCGCGGTCCACCGCCTCGATCACCCATTGACCCCGCCAAAGCCTCGGGCGTGACACCGCCTGAAACCCCAGCCGGTTGATGATCCGCACGGCGCGACCGGGCGGGATCACCTCATCTTCGTCGAGATCGTCATAGCGATCGAACAGTTGGGCGCGTTCGAAGCCCGGTGCGGGCACGAAGATCGGTTGGGCCTGAGCCGATGTTGCCGCCAGAGGCGCAACGGTCAGCGCAGTGAGAAGGGTCGCGAAAGCGGCGGTGCGGCGCACGTCAGATCATCCCATCAACAAAACAGAGTTTCAGTCTTCAGTAATGAGATGGGCAAAATCAGGGCGCAAGCATGAAGCTGAGATGAACACCCATGGGCACAAACGAAAAAGGCCGATCTTGCGATCGACCTTTGTTCAAGGTGCTCGAATGGGTCCCCCCACCCGGGAACGTCCGGCCCTTCGTTGGAGCCGATACGATGCACGTGAGAGACGACACCGCGCAGGCGCAGATGTCGCGTCCCTCGGTTCCAGGCTTAGTTGGTGGTGGTCTTCGGCTTCAGGATCTGCTTGCCGCGATACATGCCGGACTTCAGGTCCACATGGTGCGGGCGGCGCAGATTGCCGGAATCCTTGTCTTCCACATAGGTCGGCGCCTTAAGGGCATCGGCCGAACGGCGCATGCCTTGGCGCGATGGCGAAGTTTTACGTCTCGGAACGGCCATTCGTCTCTCCAGGGGGCTGGGCACGCTCGAGCGTTTCCCGGCCTCGGTCTTAAAACAGAGGCGGTGCCATACACGCTTTTCTCAGCCGTTGCCAGAGGCTTTTCTCACATCGTTACCAAAGGCCCTGCCACGGCACCGTCATGACCCCGTTATACGAATCCCGTTGACGCAAAGGGCCGCGCGTGACAGACGCGCCACCAAATCGCTCAACGCCGAAGTCCCGCCCGCAAGGACGGGGCTTTTTTGGCGGTCCTAATCCCCCCTATCGCTGAAGTCCTTGGAGGAACCGATGTCCGCATGGCCCGTCTATCACGAGATCACCGGCCCCATCGTCATGATCGGCTTCGGCTCCATCGGTCGCGGCACGCTGCCGCTGATCGAGCGCCATTTCAAATATGACAAGAAGCGCATGGTGGTGATCGACCCCGTCGACACCGATCGCAAGCTTCTGGACGAGCGCGGCATCAAATATATCCAGAGCGCGGTGACCAAGGACAATTACAAGAAGCTGTTGAAGCCCCTCCTCACAAAGGGCGGCGGCACCGGCTTCTGCGTCAATCTCTCGGTCGATACCTCCTCCGTCGACATCATGGAATTCTGCCGCAAGATCGGCGTCTTCTATATCGACACGGTGGTGGAACCCTGGGCCGGTTTCTACTTCGACCCGAAGATGAACCCCGCCGCGCGCTCCAACTATATGCTGCGCGAAACCGTTCTCGCCGCCCGGCGCAAGAACCCCGGCGGCATCACGGCGGTGTCCTGCTGCGGCGCCAATCCCGGCATGGTCTCCTGGTTCGTCAAACAGGCGCTCCTGAATGTCGCGACCGATCTCGGCATTCCCTTCACCGAACCGAAGACCCGCGAAGAATGGGCAGCCCTTGCGTCCAAGACCGGCGTGAAGGGCATCCACATTGCCGAGCGCGACACCCAGCGGGCTAAAACGCCGAAGCCCGCCAATGTCTTCGTCAACACCTGGTCGGTGGAAGGCTTCGTCTCCGAGGGCCTGCAGCCTGCCGAACTCGGCTGGGGCACCCATGAGACCTGGATGCCGAAGAACGCCAAGACCCACCGCAAGGGCTGTGGCGCGGCGATCTATCTGCTCCAGCCCGGCGCGAACACGCGCGTACGCTCCTGGGGCCCGAGGCGCGGCGCGCAATATGGCTTCCTCGTCACCCATAACGTGGCGATTTCCATTGCCGATTACCTCACCGCCCGGGACGCTGCGGGACAGGTGACCTATCGGCCGACCTGCCACTATGCCTATCACCCCGCCGACGACGCGGTGCTCTCGCTCCACGAGATGTTTGGTGCGGCCGGCAAGCGCCAGGACAGCTGGCACATTCTGGACGAGAACGAGATCGTCGACGGCATCGATGAATTGGGCGTGCTGCTCTACGGCCACGGCAAGAACGCCTATTGGTATGGCTCACAGCTCTCCATTGAAGAGACCCGCGACATCGCGCCCTACCAGAACGCCACGGGCATGCAGGTGTCCTCAGCCGTGCTCGCCGGCATGGTCTGGGCGCTGGAAAATCCCAATGCCGGCATTGTGGAAGCCGATGACATGGACTTCCGCCGCTGCCTGGAAGTGCAGTCGCCCTATCTCGGCCCCGTGGTCGGCGCCTATACCGACTGGACCCCGCTCGCCGATCGCCCGGGCTTCTTCCCCGAGGATATCGACGAATCCGATCCCTGGCAGTTCCGTAACGTCTTGGTGCGGTGAGGCGAGAGCCTCACTCACATCGGCATGCACCCGCAGGGTCACCCATACTTGACCTCGTAGCGCGCTTCGCCCTGGGGCGGCGGCGGCACGGCATGGCCTTCCGAGCCATATTGATGCAGCTTGTTGCGCAGCGTGCGGATGGAGATGCCGAGGATATTGGCGGCATGGGTGCGGTTGCCCAATGTATGGCCGAGCGTATCGAGGATGAGATCGCGCTCCACATCGGCCACCGTTCGCCCGATGAGATTGCGGGTGATTGCATCGGCAGTTTCAGCGGCCTTGGCGGCAATAGCATCGGGACCGCGACGCTCGTCCAACCTTGAGCCGTCCGGCGTGCGGATCGCATCCGGGCCGATCTCAGGGCCTGAGGCGAGCAGGACCGCCCGGTGAATGGTGTTTTCGAGCTCACGAACATTGCCGGGCCAGCGGGCAATGGTCAGCTGGCGGCGCGCATCGGCCGAGAGCACGCGCGGCGGCATGCCGTTTTGCTCGGCATATTTCTTGGCGAAATGGCTGGCGAGTTCGAGAATATCGGCGGGACGCTCGCGCAGCGGCGGCAGCTTCAAGTTCACGACATTCAGGCGATAGAGCAGATCCTCGCGGAAGGTGCCCTTGCGCACTTCATCCGCCAGCGTGCGGTTGGAGGTCGCGAGGATGCGGATATCGACCGGCACGGGGCGCGTGCCGCCGACCCGGTCGATCACTCGCTCTTGCAGCGCGCGCAGAAGCTTCGACTGCAGGCGGAAATCCATCTCAGAGATTTCATCGAGCAACAGCGTGCCGCCATTGGCCTCCTCGAACTTACCG
>JBAWYY010000014.1:0-16913 GCA_037143285.1 Alphaproteobacteria bacterium
AGCAGTGGTGCGTGACGGACGGCCTGTCGCCGCAGTTCTCGCTGAACCAGAGGCTGACCGCATCTTCGTCGCAGCGCTTGGCCATGGCGCGACCGTGCGCGGACGCCGAGCGGTGGCCTCCGCACGCGACAGTTTTGACGGCGCAAGGCTTGCCGGCCCAAGGCCGATGATCGAGCCTGCCGGACGGCAAGGCGCGATCTTGCTGCCCAAAGTTCACTCCCTTGCCCTTCGGCTCGCCAAGGTCGCCATCGGCGAGGTTGATGCCGCCTTTGCCAGCGCAAACAGCAGTGATTGGGACCTTGCGGCGGCGGACCTTTTGGTGCACGAAGCGGGCGCTATCCTCACCAGTCTCGACGGCGCTCAAGTGCTCTATAACCAAGCTCAGCCGGTTCATGGGGCGCTGATTGCTGCGGCGCAACCCTTGCACAGCCTGCTCCGGGACCTCGGCCGCGGCCCCCGGTTGAGACCTTCATCGAAACCCTAAGATGGGCCTTTTCGAAGGAGCCTTGAATGACCATGACTGAGCCGACCAAGCAGCTTCTGCATCTTGTATTTGGGGGTGAACTCGTTCACCTCGACGGGACCGAGTTCAAAGACCTGTCCAAGGTCGAAGTTGTCGGCATTTTCCCGAATTATGCCACCGCCCATGCGGCCTGGAAGAGCAAGGCGCAGCAGACCGTTGATAACGCCCATATGCGCTATTTCATCGTTCATATGCACCGTCTGCTCGATCCAGATGCGACCTGAGTGAGCTCATGAGACTTCCGTGTCGTTCTTAAAGCGCCTTGGTCGCTCTGAGAAAGTCCGCGCTGCTGCGGGGTCTTTCCTCGCGGGATATCTGAAATTCGTGTGGCACACCGGGCGGTTCCAGTTCTCGCCGCCCGACGTCTATGACCACGCCGACCAGAATTTGCCTGTCATTATCGCCATGTGGCATGGGCAGCACTTCCTCTCACCCTTCGTGAAGAAGGCCCATCACAAGATCGCAGTGCTCATCTCGCGTTCTAACGATGGCGAGATGAACGCCATTGCGGCCGAAAAACTGGGCATTTCCACCATCCGCGGCTCCGGCGCGCCGGATCGACGGTTCGACCGCAAAGGCGGCGTTGGGGCGTTCAAGGAAATGGTCGACGCGTTGAAGGACGGCACGTCGGTGGCCTTGACCGCGGATGTGCCGAAAATCGCCAAGCGGGCGGGCCTTGGCTGCGTGATGCTCGCGAAATATTCGGGCCGGCCGATCCTGCCGGCAGCGGTTGCAACCGCCCGGCGGATTGATCTGAAATCCTGGGACAAGGCCAGTATCAACCTGCCGTTCTCGCGCGGGGCTGTGGTGGTGGGCGTGCCGGTCTGGGTTCCGGCCGATGCCGATACCGAGATGCTTGAGGCGAAGCGCCTCGAGGTGGAAGAGAAACTGAACCAGGTCACCGCTCGCGCGCTCGCCATCTCCGAGGGCCGGGAGACTGCGACCTTCTGGACCGAGGCGGAGATCGCAGGGTCGGAAGCTGAGAAACGCGTTGTTCAAGAGATTCTCTCGCAGCGAGCCGGAGCGATCGATGCGTGAATCGGCTCGATGGCGGACCCCCATGTTGCTGCGCGCCTATGCGCGGGTCACCGCCATGGCGGCACCCCTGACGCCGCTCCTTATGCGGCGCCGGCTTGAAGCGGGGAAGGAAGACCCGGAGCGGATAAACGAGCGGCGCGGCATCGCGACCCGGGAGCGGCCTGCTGGATCAATTGCTTGGCTTCATGGCGCGAGTGTGGGCGAATTCCTCTCCATCATGCCGCTCGTTCATAAGCTTGAAGAGCGCGGGATGACGGTGCTCGTTACCACGGTGACGAAGACCGCGGCGGCGCTGGCGGCCAAACGCCTGCCGCCCACAGCGATCCATCAATATATGCCCTGGGATGTGCCGGGCTTCGTCGACCGGTTCTTGAACCATTGGCAGCCCGACATCGCGATCTTTGCCGAATCGGAGCTCTGGCCGAACCTGATCCTGCGCACCACGGCCCGCGGCATTCCGCTCATTCAGGTCAACGGCCGCCTTTCGGAGAACTCCTACAAGGGCTGGCGACGGGTGCCCCGCGTCATTGGGGCGCTCTTGTCACGGTTTGATCTCTGCCTCACCCAGACGGCAGAGGATGCGCAGCGATTCTCAGCCCTGGGCGCGCCACGCGTAGAGACAACCGGTAACCTGAAATTCGACGTGCCAGCGCCGGGCGCCGATCCCGTTGTGTTGTCTGCCCTTACGACCGCCATCGGCGGCCGCCCAGTGATGCTCGCGGCCTCGACCCATGACGGCGAGGATGAGATTGTGATTGCGGCCCATCGCGCCATTGAGGCGCGCGTGCCGGGCCTGCTCACCATTATCGCGCCACGCCATCCGGAACGGGGCGGCCGGATCGCCGCCTTGGCCAATGCCGCGGGCTTCCGCTGCCTTCAGCGCTCTCAGAACACGCTGCCAGGACCTGCGACCCGCCTCTATATCGCCGATACTATTGGCGAGATGGGCGTGTTCTATCGGGTCGCCTCAATTGCGGTATTGGGCGGATCCTTCATCACCCATGGCGGGCAAAACCCGATTGAGCCGGCGAAACTCGACGTGCCGCTGCTCCATGGGCCGCATGTGTTCAATTTTGCCGCTGTCTATGCAGCCCTCGATGAGGCGGGTGCAGCCTGTGTCGTGTCGAATTCGGCAACGCTCGCCACTGAGGCCACAGGCCTTCTGACCGATCGCGACCGCGCTAAGCGCCAGATTGATGCGGCGAGCGGGCTGATGGTGGATCTTTCAGGCGCGCTTGATCGCACCATTTCCGCACTCGATCCCTATCTCATCGACCTCAAATTCAGAGCGCGATCATGAAGGCGCCGGCCTTTTGGTCGCAGCCTGAGAGCCCGCTTGGCCGAGTGCTTGATCCGCTCGGTCGCCTCGTGTCGGCCGTCACTCTCGGGCGCATGGACGGGGTTGGCACGCGGATCGGCGTGCCGGTCATTTGCGTGGGCAATCCGACCGTTGGCGGCGCCGGCAAGACGCCGGTCGTTGCAACCATCGCGCGGCGGCTCAATGCCTCGGGACGAGCGGTGAGCATTCTCGCGCGCGGCTATGGCGGCGCGCAAAAAGGGCCAGTGCGGGTCGAACCTGCCCGCCATGGTGCGAATGATGTGGGCGACGAAGCGCTCCTTCATGCCCGCGTGACCCCGACCATCATCGCGCGCGACCGGGTGCAAGGCGCGATCCTGGCCGAAGCCGGCGGGGCTGAGATCATCGTGATGGACGATGGCTTCCAGTCGCCGGCTCTCGCCAAGGATCTAAGCCTTCTGGTGGTGGATGGTGCGGTCGGGCTCGGCAATGGCCGCGTCTTGCCGGCCGGACCTTTGAGGGCCGCTTTTGCGCCGCAGCTTGCCCGCGCCGATGCTTTGGTGGTGATGGGACAGGGTGCTGCCGGCGAAGCACTGAGCGTCCTGGCGCGGGCTTCTGGCAAGCCTGTGCTGAAGGCGAGGCTTGCGCCCAACCCGCAAAGTGCGGCCGCTTTGGTTGGCCGCGATGTGCTGGCCTTTTGCGGCATCGGCCGCCCGATGAAATTCGTCGAAACCTTAGGGGCGATCGGCACGCGCAATGCGGTGCTACGCCCCTTTGCCGACCACCATGTCTATAGCGAAGCTGATGCAGCGCGCCTCATGACGGAGGCCGACGCCACCGGCCTGACCCTTGTGACCACCGAGAAAGACGCGGTGAAGCTTGTGGGCGGGCCTGAGCGATTGCGGCTTGCCGCCCGCACGCTGGTGCTGCCGGTTCAAGCTGTTTTTGCCGATGAGGGGCTGCTGGACGAGCTCTTAGCGCCGCTTCTGGCGGGCAGTGTCTAATCCCGCGCGGCTTCAGCGCGGCTTCAGCGCACCGACACGATTGGGAGCCATGCGGGCAATCACTGCTTCCGCATTGGCATAGGGCTCTTGCAGCTCGACGCTCCAATATTTCAAATCGTCGAGGGCAATGGCCTGTCCGGTCACGCCGCAGCGCACGAAGGCGCCAGGGCGGATAATTCTAAAATCAGCGTCGAGATAGCGGAGCTCAGCTTCTCCGCCCGCAGGCTGTCGCGGATCAGACCGGTTGAGCATGAGCGCCCCGTCAGCGCCGGCCGGTATTGGGGTTGCCGGGATCAGCCGGCCGGTTCGCGGCCGAGTTCGGATCATCCGGGCGACGACCCACCGGGCCATAGGGCGCGTCCGGCGACGGGGTGCGCATGCCCGGCGGCGGTTCGACCAAGCGGCGGCGCGGCGGCTCGCCGTTAAAGGGAATGACTTCGTTGTCGCGGGTCACGCCACCGAACATGCTGCCAACCGTCTGGCCGATGGGGCGCACACCCATTTCATGGGCGCGCAGCGGCGTACCGATCTGCTGTTCTGATTGGGCGCGTGTCATATCAACGGCACCGCCGCCGAATAGGCCGCCATTGCCTTCACGGAGCTCTCGATTGGTGAGACCGCGGGTTTCGCTGGCTTCGGTGCGGGTGATCGGCAGATTGCCCAAGTCCTGCGACCGGCGCGCGCGCGCGACATCGGGATCGTTGGGCCAAGCCGGATTGCGGGTGGAAGCAGCATCCTGCGGCGCCGGAAGATTGCGGGTCGGCGGCAGCACCAGGGGCGCGCGCTCACGATATTCGATCGGCGGCTTCTCGCGCTCGACCAAGCCGATGGAGGAGAAGATGTCGCGGAACAATGTGCCATCGCCCTGCTGCGCCTGAGCGGCAGGCGCGCTTGCTGCGAGAGCTAAGAGGGAAACGGCAAAGGCGAAACGAACACGGACCATCGAAGTTTCCTTGAGGGCGGATGACGCGACACTCGCGCCGTACTTAGTTCCGCTCCTTGCCCTGAAATCACGACGATTTCGAGGCATCGACACGGTTTGGCACAAGAGACTCATACAGAAGCAAGGCCACCCCCGCAACGATGGCCACATCTGCAAGGTTAAAGACGTACCAGCGGAAGCTCCAGGTGGCCGTGGTGATGTGGAACGCGAAGAAGTCGGCGACCGCCCCGTACAGCAGGCGATCAATGCCGTTGCCGACTGCGCCGCCGGCAATGAGGCCGAGGCCCAGCGCGATCCAGGCGGTTTCGGCCTTGATTAGCCAGAGGCCGATGGCACCCACCGCAATGGCCTTGAAGGCAATAAGAACCCATTGGCCAAGCATGGAATCCTGCGGGAACAGGCCGAAGGAAATGCCAGGGTTCCAAGCCATCACCAGATCGAGAAAAGGCGCAACCACGATGAGGCCGCGTGTTTCGATCTGCACGAGATGGAGAAGCGCCAGTTTCACCGCTTGGTCGAGCACAAGGGTTGCGACGAGCGCGATCAGGCCAAGACGCAAATAGGGCGAAAAGGTCACGAGCGGCTCCTCAAGGGTGACAGACGGCAGGTGGCCCAGCGCGGCCAGCAAATCAAGCCCTAGGGCGGTGATGGTTAGCGCGGTTTCTTATTGCGGGACAGGCTTTGCTGGAAATTCAGGCTTTTCCGCGCTGAACCTATGTTTTCGGGACTGCGATCACCCGCATTTCCGGGGGCTGTTAACGTTCAGACCAAGCGTTGAACGAAACGCGTCCGAATCGGCGACATCGCGCGGTTCGCGGTTTGTTTTTGCCGGCTCAGATTTCCGGCAAGGAGTTGCGCATGGTGATGGCATCGACCCCGGCATAATAGCCCTTGCGGCGGCCGATTTCGCCAAAGCCGAGCCGCTTGTAGAGCGTGATTGCGGCCTGATTGCCTTCCTCCACCTCGAGAAAGAGTTGGCGCACCCGCAACTTCACCAGAAGCGCCATGTGGTCGACGAGAAGGCGACGGGCAAGGCCGCGTCCGCGCAGGCGCGGCGCAATGGCGACCGACAGGATTTCGGCCTCGTCGGCCGCTTTTCGGCTCACCACAAATCCGATGATCTCGCCCTCGACCCGGCGGCGGATGCGATGGGCGACAATCGCGCGATCACTCAACATGCTGGCAAATTCGTCGGGACCCCAGCCCTGCGAGAAACAGGCGGCGTGGAGGCCAGCGAAGCTCTCGGCATCGGCAGAATCGGCCTCTTCCACCACGGGGTTAGAGGCCGGCCACCAGGGCAGGAGATCGCTCAGTTCAATCATGGCGCGGCTCCGCGCAGGCGCAGATGAGGCAAGGCCTCTTGCGGTTTGGCATCAGGCGGCTTCAAATAAAGCGGCAGGGGCGGGGCAAGCGCCGGATCGGCCGCAGCGCCAAGGCGCGCGACCCATTCGATATCGGGATAGCCTGAGGGATCGGTCGCGACCGCAGCGGCCGCCCATTTCGGCCATTGGGCCGTCACGAGAGCAGCACCAGAGCCAACAAGGCGCGATGGGGTTGCGGCGGCAAGCTCCGCGAAGTCACGGGCGCTGCGATAGGCGGGTTCGGCCAGTGCGCGGCCGGCCGCATCGACGAGGGCGCAATAGACATGGTCGTGCCGGGCGTCGATGGCGACCGCAATGGCAGCTCCTTGGGCAAGCCAGGGTGCCGCAAGGGCTGAGAGCGTCGAGACGCCTACCACTTCGCCGCCCGTGACGGTCGCCATGGCGCGGGCGGCCGAGAGCGCAACGCGCAGGCCGGTGAAACTACCGGGGCCGACGGTTGCGACAAAGCGCCCGCAGGCCTGGGGGCTGATGCCCGCTTGCCCCGCCATCTCAGCGACCATGGGCATCAGGCGCTCGGCATGGCCCTTGTCCATGGGCTCCACCGCGCGGGCTAAAACCTCGCGGCTTTCCATGTCGAAGAGGCAGGCCGAACAGGCGCCAAGCGCTGTGTCGAGGGCGAGAAGGATCATCGCGTGGTCATGGCGCGCGGCAGGGGCTGAGGCAAGGGCGAAGTGGTTGGCGAACCCGCCCTAGATCGCCTGGACTTCCCGTACATCGGGCAGGAAATGCCGCATCAGGTTCTGGATGCCGTGCTTGAGGGTTGCCGTCGACGAGGGGCAGCCCGCGCAAGAACCCTGCATGGCCAAATAGACGATGCCTTCCTTGAAGCCACGGAAGGTGATGTCGCCGCCGTCCGCTGCGACCGCCGGGCGAACGCGCGTCTCCAGAAGTTCCTTGATCGTTGCGACGGTCTCGGCGTCAGCGGGATCGAAGAACTCGCCATCGCCCTCGGCGGCGGGCGCTTCATCAGCCAACACAATGGGCTGACCGGACATATAATGTTCCATGATGGCGCCGAGGATCGCGGGCTTCAGGTGCTGCCATTCGGCCGGGCCCTTGGTCACCGTGATGAAGTCATTACCGAAGAAAACCCCTCGCACACCATCGATCTGAAACAGCTTCTGGGCGAGCGGCGAGCGGCCCGCTGCCTCGGAATCCGGCATATGCAGCGTGCCATCGGCCATGACGGTGCGGCCTGGCAGGAACTTGAGGGTCGAAGGATTGGGGGTTGCTTCGGTCTGAATGAACATCTGAGAGGCTCCTCGCGTGCGCCGGGTCAAGGCCGGGCCGGATGACTATTCTTACTTGATACGCGCTTATCCGTCGATGAGATGTGGGGACCGGGTCAATCTCCGGCAAGACACGGACCACAGAAGATGAGACTAGGCGAGCGCCTCGATCTCATCATCGCTCAACTGACCGGGCACCAAGGCAACGGGAATGGCAAAGGAGCCGGCGGTGCGGGCAAGGCTGGAAACAAGCGGACCTGGACCATCTTTGCCCGTGCCTGCCGCCAAAACGAGGATCGCAATGTCCTGATCCTCTTCGATGAGGCTCACCACTGCCGTTGCCGCAGGTCCCTGGCGGGTGATCAATTGCGGCTCGGTGTGGGTGAGCTTCATGACGCGGTCACCGGCCTGATCGAGCTTGGCGCGGGCCTCGGCTTCCGCCTCCTCGCGCATCACATCGGCAACCCCGAACAGGGTTTGCCCTTCGCGGTCCTCGGTCTCAATGATCGCGAGCATGACGAGCCTGCCGCCCACGCGCGCCGAGCGGCGGGCGGCATAGACGATGGCGCGATCGCATTCGGGGGTGTCGTCGACGACGACGAGATATTTCGGGATGTGACCGGGATCGTAGCTCGTGCGCTTGCGCGGCATCAGGCGGGTTCCAAAGGTCCGGTTCCGGACAGGAACATGAAGGGTGCCATTGCCGGAGCGCTGTCGGCAAGAGCTCGGGCGCAAATGCGAGGTTTCACGCAGCTGCGTCACTCGCCATCTTGGACATTTCGCGTTGCACTGCTATGTGCGCCCCTATGACCGAAGTCGCACTCGACCATATTCGCAATTTCGCCATCGTCGCCCATATCGACCATGGGAAATCCACCCTCGCCGACCGGCTGATTCAAACGACCGGCGGACTGACCGCGCGCGAGATGACCGAACAGGTCCTCGATTCCATGGATATCGAGAAAGAGCGCGGTATCACCATCAAGGCTCAGACCGTCCGCCTGACCTATAAGGCCAAGGACGGCGAGACCTACATCATGAATTTGATGGACACGCCCGGCCACGTCGACTTCGCCTATGAAGTGTCGCGGTCGCTGGCGGCTTGCGAGGGCTCGCTTCTGGTGGTCGATGCCTCCCAAGGGGTCGAGGCGCAGACGCTCGCCAATGTCTATCAGGCGCTCGACGCCAATCACGAGATCGTCGCGGTTCTGAATAAAATCGATTTGCCGGCGGCAGAACCTGATCGCGTCAAGGCGCAGATCGAGGACGTGATCGGGCTCGATGCCTCGGATGCCGTCGAAATCTCCGCCAAGACGGGCCTCAATATCGAAGCCGTGTTGGAAGCCATCGTCACGCGCCTGCCGCCGCCCAAGGGCGACAAGAGCGCGCCCCTGAAGGCCATGCTCGTCGACAGCTGGTATGACGCCTATCTCGGCGTCGTCGTGCTCGTGCGGGTCATCGACGGGCAGATGAAAAAGGGCCAGCGCGTCAAAATGATGGGCACGGATGCGGCCTATACCATCGAGCGCATCGGCGTGTTCACCCCGAAAATGACCGATGTCAGTGATCTCGCACCAGGCGAAGTCGGCTTCATCACGGCAGCGATCAAGGAAGTCGCGGACACCCGCGTCGGCGATACGATCACGGAAGAAAAGCGCCAGACCGCCCATGCGCTGCCGGGCTTTAAGCCGGCGCAGCCTGTGGTGTTCTGCGGCCTGTTCCCGACGGATGCGGCCAATTTCGAGGATCTGCGCGCGGCCATGGGGCGCCTGCGCCTCAATGATGCAAGCTTTACCTTTGAGATGGAGAGCTCGGCAGCCCTCGGCTTCGGCTTCCGCTGCGGGTTCTTAGGCCTTCTCCATCTGGAGATCATCCAGGAGCGGCTGGAGCGCGAGTTCAATCTCGACCTGATCGCAACCGCACCCTCGGTCGTCTATCAGCTGTTGCTGCTCGATGGGTCGATGATCGAATTGCACAACCCGGCGGACATGCCGGATCCCATGAAGATCACGACCATTTCCGAGCCCTGGATCCGCGCCAAGATCATGACGCCGGACGATTATTTGGGCTCGGTGTTGAAACTTTGCCAGGAGCGCCGCGGCGTCCAGATCGACCTGTCCTATGTCGGCACCCGCGCCATGGTCACCTATGACCTGCCGCTGAACGAAGTGGTGTTCGACTTCTATGACCGGCTGAAATCGATCTCCAAGGGCTATGCCTCGTTCGACTATCACATCACCGATTATCGCGAAGGCGATCTCGTGAAGATGTCGATCCTGGTGAATGCAGAGCCGGTGGACGCGCTCTCCATGCTGGTTCACCGCACGCGCGCCGAATATCGCGGGCGCGCCATGTGCGAAAAGCTGAAAGACCTGATCCCGCAGCACCTGTTCCAGATCCCGATCCAGGCAGCCATCGGCGCTAAGATCATCGCGCGTGAAACCATCCGCGCACTGCGCAAGGACGTCACCGCCAAGTGCTATGGCGGCGACATCTCGCGTAAGCGCAAGCTCCTCGACAAGCAGAAAGAGGGCAAGAAGCGGATGCGCCAGTTCGGCAAGGTGGACATCCCGCAGGAAGCCTTTATCGCCGCGTTGAAGGTGGATAACTGAGCGATTTCGGCCCGCTCGGCAGTTAGCCGAGCCGGAACCCGGCCTGCGCGAGGGCTTGCAGGAACGCGTCGCTCGCCAGATATGCACGCTCGTGCTCACGCGCATCGGTGAGCGGGTCGACCGCTCGCAAAGCATCATCCACATAGCCGGGATGGATCATCACGAGGCTGCCGTCCGGCATGCCGTCCAAGAAGCGCGGGAAGATTGCGGCAAAATCGGCAGAGCGCTTGAAGTCATAGGCGCCTGAAAAAGCCGGATTGGTTGGCACGCCCATGCGAGCCGCCTCTTTCGAAAGGCCTGACGAGAGGGCTGCGATCAGCGAGGCTTTGATGCCCTCGCCTGCACCCCTCGGACCAGAGCATTGCCGCACAAAGGCGCCCGGCGCATGACGGCGCAGCGCGCCCAAGACGATGGAGCGCAACACCGGCAAGGTGTGCACGTGTTGGTGGCCATCGACGAAGGCCGGCGGGCGTCCGAAGGCCTCGGCGAAGCGCAGGAATTGCGCATCCACCTCATCGGTGATGGCGGTTTGATCGAGCCGCCCGGTATGGGCATGAGCCATCAACCAGGGGAGCGAGGTGAAGCGCGCCGGAACCCCACCGATAGCTGTCAAGGTGAGCGGTGTGAGCCCCCCGGTGAGCGTCACATGCAGGCCGATGCGAAAGCCATCGGGCACAATGGCTTTCAGGGCTGCGGCTTCGAGTTCAAGATCGGGCCCTGGCGCCATGACCGAGGTCGCATTCAAGCGGCCGGATGCGGCCAAGTCGCGGATCGCGCGGGAGACGCCTGGCGCCACCGCATAATCGTCCGCGCAGAGGATGAGCCGTTTCATTCGCCCGGCGTCACGCTGGGCGAAGCGATCGGCTGGGTGCCGCTAGTCTCGGCTCGCTTGGTCAGATGGTCACCGACGATATAGACGGGTCTGCCCTTCAGCTCGGACAGAATCTTGCCGATATATTCGCCGAGCACGCCGATCATCAGAAGCTGCACGCCGCCGATGAACATCACACCGACGAGCAGCGAGGGATATCCAGGCACAGACTGGCCATAAATGATCGTCTCGCCGATGATGTAGAGGCCGTAGAGCATGGCGAGCGTCGCCAAGACCGCGCCCATGAGGCTCGCGAGGCGCAGCGGTACGACCGAGAATGAGGTGAGCCCCTCAATGGAGAGCGCAAGGAGCCCGAAGAAGCCCCACTTCGCCTGACCATAGGCCCGAGGTGCCGGGATATAGGGCACGCCGATCTGGCGAAAGCCGACCCAGCTCGATAGCCCCTTGAAGAAGCGTCCCCGCTCGGGGAGAGCGCGTAGCGCCGCCGCCGCGCGCGGCGACAAGAGGCGGAAATCGCCGGCATCAGGCGGGATCTTGTGTTTCAGGCCGGCATTGATGAGGCCGTAGAAGCCGTTGACGAAAAGCGTGCGCAGCACCGGCTCGTCGTCGCGATTGGCCTTATAGGTGAAGACGACGTCATAGCCTTGGTCGAGCCAGCGATCGACGAGGCCGTGGACGAAGGATGGGGGGTGCTGGCCATCAGCATCCATGAACAGAACCGCGCCAAAACGAGCGTGATCAAGGCCTGCGAGAAGGGCTGCTTCCTTGCCGAAATTGCGTGAGAAGGTCACCACCTGCACGTCGACGCCGTCGGCGGGCAAATTGCTGGCAACAGCTGACGTGCCATCGCGTGAGCCATCATCGACATAGATGAGCTCAACAGCGAGCCCACGCTTTTCTTTCAGCTCGCGGGCGAGCGTCAGGAGAGAGGCATGGGTGTGCGGCAGCGATTCCGCCTCGTTGTAGGAGGGCAAGACGATGGAGAGGCCAAAGGGCGCCTCGGCACCCGGAAACGCAATGACCCGGCCTTGCTTGTCGTCCATCTCAACCGCCCCCAGCGCTCAAGCTCGTGGTTATCATGCCTCGTCGGCAGTCACGAGAAAAGACGATGCCCGTCAGGAACGCCTTTATCGTGACCGAAAGACGTGTCAATGCGGGCGGGATGATGAACGACAGCAGAACGCCCGATCAATCACCGCCCCAGAGCGCTGCCACGAGCCTGGTTGCGCGGCTCTCGCGTGAGCTGCCAAAGCTCGCATCCTTCGGCGTGATCGGCGTCTTAAACGGGGTCGTGAACTACATCGTCACCCTCGGTCTGGTCTGGAGCGCCCTCATCCCCGTCGGCCTTGAAGGGGCGGAATGGGCGCTTGCGGCCGCCAAAGGCGCCGGCTGGGCGGTTGCGGTCACGAATTCCTATGTGCTGAACACCTTGACCACTTTCGCCGATGAGAGCGGGCGAAAGCTCAGCCTCAAGACCTATTTGCGCTTTGTGGCATCAGGAACGGTGGGGCTTTTCGCGGAGGTCGCAAGCTTCGTGGTGGCGTCTTGGTACCTGCCGCTCCTGATTGCTGGCGCGGTGCCCATCCTGGTCGCCTTCACGGTGAATTTCGCCATGACGCGCCGCTTCGTTTTCCCTCGAAAATAATTCCACAAATTTTACAGCGGGAAGTGATCTAGCCGTTTCACGTAACGTAAGTTCGCACGGAAGATCCCCAAGCAGTCTTCCCCGAGGTGACCAGTTTCCCCCAACTCGTCACCGGTCAGTCGCGGCCGTCTCTTACCGTCCCCGGAAGAGACGGTCGCGCGCTTGGGCTTTTTTTTTCAGAAGCGCTTTGGCGGCGATGGGGCTTCACAAGCGAAATCCGTCAGGCCACTCTTGGCCCATGACCCAGTCGACCCGCCCAAAACCGCGCCCGCGCAGCGATTTCCGCCACTTCATCCCGCTGCAAACGCGCTGGTCGGATAATGACCAGTACGGCCACATCAACAATCCCGTTTACAACGTCTTCTTCGACGTGATCGTCAACAATTGGCTGATGGAGGCTGCTGGCATGCGCCCTCGCGTCGGCGAGTGGGTCGGCCTCGTAGTTGATACGCGCGTGTCGTTCTTCGCGCCCGCGAGCTACCCGGAGCCCTTAGAGGCCGGAATGGTGGTGGGGGAAACCACCACGTCATCGGTCCGCTACGAGATCGGCATTTTCAAAGCGGGCGGGGAGACCACCATCGCCCATGGCCATTTTGTCCAGGTCTATGTGGATACCGCGACGCAGCGGCCGATCCCGCTGCCGGCGGCGCTCGCTACGGCACTCACACCGCTGAGCGCTGCGCCGCTTTGAGCTGAGCGATTTCTGCCTCAAGCGCTGCGATCCGCTCGTCGCGCTTGGCAAGTGCGGCCGCGACGTCGGCAGCTTCAAAGCGCTGCGGAATATGTTGCGGACAATTGGCATCCCAGGCGGCGATGTCGAAGAGGATTACCTGTTCGGGGCGCGCGCGATAGCCCTCGGGCATCAGCGTTGCGAGGAGCTCATCGGTCGCCTCAACGATGCGAGCCCGGCCCCAGATCTTCACGCGCTTCCGGTGCATATAGTCGATCAGGAACAGGAAAGCCCGGGGGTTGTCGGTCAGATTGCCGCTGGTGATGAACTGCCGATTGCCGGCAAAATCGACAAAGCCAAGCGTCGTCTCATCAACCACACGAAGAAAGCCTGCAGGCCCGCCGCGATGCTGGATATAGGGCTGACCCTCGCCATTGGCGGTGCCGAGAAAGACCGAGGTTTGCAGGGCGACGAAATGGGCGAGATCGGGGGTCACCCGGGTCTGCCAACTGCCGCCCTCCTCCATTCTCGCATAGGACCGGCGAGAGCCCTTGGCGGACTGGATCGCTTTGACAGCGGGCGTGAAGGCGACATCGCTGGAATAGGCTTGTGTTGCGGTCATGATGCGCTCCATCGGGCGCTTTGGTCAGAGATCAAGCGCGCTCAGTGAGGGGTGATCGTCGGGTCTGCGGCCAAGCGGCCAGTGAAATTTGCGGTCGGCCTCGGCGATGGGCATGTCATTGATGCTGGCGATGCGGCGGCGCATGAGGCCCTCGGCATCGAATTCCCAGTTCTCATTGCCGTAGCTGCGAAACCAATGGCCGGCATCATCGTGCCATTCATAGGCGAAGCGCACCGCAATGCGGTTGTCAGCAAAGGTCCAGACTTCCTTGATGAGCCGGTAGTCGAGTTCCCGGCGCCATTTGCGGGTGAGAAAGGCCACGATCTCGTCACGGCCCGTGATGAACTCCGCACGGTTCCGCCAGCGGCTGTCAGGCGTATAGGCGAGAGACACGCGGGCGGGATCGCGGGCGTTCCAGGCGTCCTCCGCCATGCGTGCCTTTTGAGCGGCGGTTTCGGCGGTAAAAGGGGGAAATGGCGGTCGGCTCATGGGATGATCCTGGGTTCGATGGGGCACTGCCCCCCGGGCAGATCAAGCCCGGAGGACAGTGAGGCTTAAGTCTCAAGCCGCCTTCAGCGCAGCGGCGACGGGGAAGTCGACAACGGTCCCCAAGGACGAGTTCACGTAATTGGTGAAGGTATTGATCGCCACATGCTGCACGATCTCGACCACTTGGCCATCCGTGTAGCCCGCAAGTTTGACAGCCTGAACGTCGGCCGCCGAAACATGACCGCGCTCGCGGACGAGCTTGGCGGCAAACTGCACAGCGGCATCGGCCTTGGCGTCGCTCGATTTGCCATGACGAGCCAAAGTGATCTCAGCGTCATCAAGTTTGGCGAGGTTCTTGCCGAGATAGCTGTGGGCGGCGAGGCAATAGTCGCAGGCATTAAGCTCGGCAACCGTCAGCGCGATCCGCTCGCGGGTCGCGGGAGACAAGGTGCCCTTACCCAGTGCGCCGTTCATGCCGAGATAGCCTTCGAGCGCTGCCGGGCTGTTGGACACCAGGCGAAACAGGTTCGGGACGGAGCCGAGCGACTTTTTCACGGCTTCAAGCAGCGGGCGCGAGGCTTCGGGGGCGGCTTCGATGGTGGCGGGGGTGGTGATGCGGGACATGGCGGGCTCCTTTGGGGTGATGTCGGGGTGTTTCGTGCGACAAGGCATGAGATAGGCTCTTCCATCCGCCGCGATAATCACCGATGATCGGGAGATATCCTTCCAATTTTCGAGAGATCGATGGATCGCTTCGATGCCATGACCTTGCTCCTCACCGTGGTTAGCGCGGGATCGCTGTCCGCTGCGGGACGTCGGCTGAATATGCCGCTTGCGACGGTGAGCCGGAGGATCGGCGAGTTGGAAGCGCGCCTGCGCACCCAGCTTTTGGTCCGCTCAACACGGCGCATTGAGCTGACTGAGGCAGGCCGTGCCTATGTGGATGCCGCAAGGCGGATCGTAGAGGAGGTCAATGAGGCCGAGCGGACGGTCTCAGGTGAATACCTCACGCCCAAGGGCGACCTTGCGATCACCGCGCCCATCGAGTTCGGCCGCCTGCACGTCCTACCGACCATCACAGATTTTCTCGCGAGCCATCCCGACATCACCGCGCGGATGATGCTGACCGATCGCTTAGTCGACCTCCCCGGCGATCATATCGATGTGGCGCTCCGCATCGGCTCACTGCCGGATTCAAGCCTGATTGCGACCAAGCTCGGCACGATCCGGCGGATCGTGGTGGCGAGCCCCAGCTATCTTGCGGCCCATGGCGATCCGCCCGGCACAGATGACCTGGGCGGCCATGCCTGCGTCACCTTCAATGGGATGGCATCACCACCCTGGTGGCCGACGGCCGACAGTCGAGAAGGGACCGCCACCACGTTGCACTGCCGGTTGGTGGTCAACAGCGCGCAGGCGGCTATCGAAGCGGCCATCGCCGGCGTCGGGATGACATGCGTCCTGTCTTATCAGGCGGCCACAGCGATCCGCGCGGGTACATTGACCGAGGTGCTGACAGGTGTCGATCCCACGCCCATTCCGGTCAACCTGGTCCATCGTGGCGGGCGCATTCTGCCGCTGAAGCTCAGGGCCTTTCTGGACTATGCCACGCCCCGGTTAAGGGCGCGGCTTGCCGCCGGTATCAACTGAGGCGTCAGAGCTTGGAAACGTGCAGCGGCGGCACGCGATCACGCCAGGGCATGGCCGCTTCCAAGGCGGTGCCGAGTTGAAGCAAGAGATGCTCGGCGGCGGGCTTGGCTGCAAGCTGAACCCCGATGGGCAAGCCGGTGGAATGCATCGCGAGCGGCAGCGACAGCGCCGGCGTGCCCATGATGTTGTGGGGAATGGTGAACTGGCAGGGGGTCGCGAAGAGCTTTTCCTGGTGGTTCATTGCGTCGACGCCCGGCACCGACAGACCATAGCGGCCCCAGGGCTCGGCGACCTTGGCCGTGGTCGGCGAAAGCCAGATGTCATAGGACGAATAAAAGGCGCCGAGCTTGCGGCGAGCCATGTTGGCAACGCCCATGGCGGTGAAGAACCGGCCAGCATCGATGCCCTTAGCATAGTGATAGAGCGAGAGGATCACCGGCTCGAGCGTATCGGGACCGGGCACGCGTCCGGTCTTCCTGGCATAGCCGTCGAGGCGTGCATTGAAGCCGAAGAAGAACACATCCGAGATGGCGCGCAGCGTATCGAGGCCGCCCATATCGGCATGGGCATGTTCGACATGATGGCCCATGGCTTCAAGCGCGCGACCAGTGGCGAGCACTGCCGCTTTCACCTCCGGGTCAACCGCCACACCGGCCAATTCGTCCAGCACGATGCCGACGCGCAGAGGCTTGGCGCTCGTTGTTGCAAGCTTGGCATAGGGATCGGCGGGGCGCGGGATCACGAAGGGATCGCCCGGCTGGAAATCGCTCAGGCAATCCAGCATGAGGGCTGCATCGCGCAGCGTCTTTGCCTGAATGAAGGTCGCGGAAAAGCCGAGGCCGCCTTCGTCAACGGTCGGGCCCACCGAAACGCGGCCGCGAGAGGGCTTCAAGCCTACGCCGCCGCAGAACGAAGCGGGGATGCGAATGGAGCCGCCGATATCGGCGCCGCCGGCAATAGGCCCCATGCCGGAGGTG
>JBAWYY010000015.1:0-16803 GCA_037143285.1 Alphaproteobacteria bacterium
GCCGCCGCCGGGGCCACCGGGCGGACCACCGCCCGGGCCTGCAGAACCTCCGCCACCGGAGCCACCCGTTCCAGCCCCGCTCTGACTAACCGTCACGGCACGCCAGTTGCCATTGCCGCTCACCTCAATATCGACGACGACCCTGGCATATTCGCCGGCAATCGCAGCCAAACCGGCGATCGTTGCGGCATTGGCGGGCAGTGTAACGCCGTCGCCGAGGGAAATGCCCTGAGCGGAACGCGCGACATAGCTTTCGATCGAGAGCCGACGCGCACCGGCGCGGGAGGTCCAAAGCGGATCGGCCCGAACGGTTGCAACCTCGATCCCCGCCTGGGTCCTTTTGCCGCGAACGATGATGCGGGCACCTGGCGACACAGTGCGGGGGGCGCCGATGAGCTCAATCTCGCCGATGGCAAGGGCGCCTGCCGCGTTGCGGCTGACAACGCCCACCACCTGATCAAGCGCCGCAGTGGTGAGCGTGATCCGGTTTGCCGAAATCACGCCATCAGGACGGCGCAAGCCATCAATGGCGACCCGTTCGCCGACGAGCGGCATGGCCGCCCCGCTGGGCAAGAGAACGCTATGGCCGAGAACGACGATGCGCCGCCCGAAGAATGAGGTGGATTCCACCGTGCCAATCAAGACCCGATTGATCTCGACACGACGCGCTTGAAGCGCGCGGTCGGTACCCGTGGTCGTGATCTTGGCGATTTGGCCGAGCTGGAGACCGCTAAGCGTCCCCGCCTGCCCGTCGATCAAGACGGAGGTGCTGGCCGGCAAGGTCACATGCCGGCCATTGACGATGATGCTGCCGAAGCCGGTGATCGTGCCGTAAAGGCCAGTGCCGCCAATACCCCAATCATTGTTCTGTGCAATGGGGGCGCCGGTGCCGCCAATGCCGCGGTCGCTTTGGGCAAGCGCCGATGGCATATTCGCCCCGACGAGCCAGAGGGCGGCAACAACCACCGTGGTAAGGTTTCGCGAGCACTTCATTTGGAACCGGACGCCTTCTCGATGTTCTCGCGATAGACATAAACGCCGAAATTCCAGCGCCAGGTTTTCTTCTCAGCAGGTTCTTGCGGCGCGCCCTGTTGTGGCGCTTCGCCGGAGCCTGAGCCCTCCACAGCGCTCAAGGCCTTGGCATTGGCCTTTGTCAGAGCCTGCATGGCAAGGTTACGCGCGAAAGCCTCGAGATCGGCCGCCTGCTCTTCGGTCAGCCCGTCATAATGGACAGCGCGTTCGAGAAATTTCGGGCCCTCGCCCGAGACATTGGAAACGGTCGCCGCAATGTGGTCGTGCAGATTGCGGCCGACATAATAGGCGAGCGCCTCGCCGCCATCTTTAGGGCTGAAGGCTGCTTCCGAGAGCACGATGCGCTGGGCCTCATCGATCACCACAATACCCTGTGAGATCCATTCATCGAGTACCGCGCGCGGCCGCACGTCCCGCGTCACGGCCTCAACCAGGCTCTCAAAGCTCGGCGTCGACGGGTCCGGATGGGAGCGCGCCAGCGGCAAAGGCTTGCCCTCGGCATCCTGATAGCCCTCGGCCCCCATCCAGCGCGCGATGATCTTAGCACTGCGCGAGACGGCGGTCGGGATCGCGCTCACCGGCGCGCCCGCGCCCCTCAGCCTGCTGACTTCCTTGCGATGAATGCCGGTGAGCAGGCTCACGCGGCTGTCAGTCTGCTCTTTGCCGGGAAGCGCGAAGTCGTTCTCGGCCACATTCACATAGAGCTCGCGCATGAGGTCTTGCTGCGCGGGGAATGTGATCCCCGACCGGATCAGAAGGCGCACCAAAGGCCGCAGCATCCGGGCGAGCGGCGCCTGGAGCTGTTCGGGGGTCAAGACCGGTCCTGCCGGGGGCGATGGCACTGTCATGACGCGACCATAGCAGAAAAAAAGTGGGACACAATCCCACAAACCGGTTGACGTGTGATTTTTTCCCACATACAACGTGAGCATTCTTCCCACGCCACCTCGCTGAAGGACAGGCACGATGACCGCTCACCACATCGCCCCAGGCGCCCCAATGGCCAGAGATGGTCGTCCCGTGTTCCCGCTTCGCTCGGCCGAGGGATCCCAGGACGGCTCAGTCGCGGCGAAAGCGCTCGGCCGCCCCATCACCGGTCGCGGTGTCTTGGCGCGTTTGGGCCTCATTGGTCTGGTCGCCTGCAATGTCACGGTGATCGCGCTCACCACCGTCTCGGCGGTCGGCGCTGATCCCACGCGCTGCACAGCCTCGGTCAGCGCCAAAGCCCAGGCGCGGATCCCCGAACGCTACATCGCGCGGCCAGCCCAAGAGACGGCGCGGCCCGCAGCCTTTGCCGCATCACAGCAGGCGCAGGCGACTGCCGCTTTTCACTAAATTCTTCAACAGGTTCGGAGGAGCAACCCATGACAGAACCGTCTCTCGCCATCCCCTATGACATCATCCGCGATCTCACAGTGACCGCCACCGGCTTCGTCTTTGACCCGCGCAGCGGCCGCAGCTTCAGCGTCAACGAAACCGGCCTCGTCGCCATGCGGGCCTTTCTCGAAGGCCTCGATCTCTTCGAGACCAAAGTCCGCCTCATCGCCAAGTTCAGCGCGTCCTCCGACGTCGTTGATGCCGGCCTGAACAGCTTTGTCCGTCAACTCAATCGGCACCTCGCATGACAACCCCCATCCCCATGACACCTTGGTCCCAATGGACCGTCGCGGTGACCGGCATGAATGCCCGCCCCGACAATCCCGGTCCCGGCTATGCGGTGGCGCGCTGCCTGGAAGAAGCCCCCGAGTTCAAAGGCCGCGTTATCGGCCTCGGCTATGACGTGCTGGACGCCGGCCTCCACCATCGCGGCGTCAGCGATAACGGCTATCTCCTGCCCTATCCCTCCAGCGGGGCGGCAGCTCTCTGGGATCGACTGTCGGACATCCTCGACCAGGTCAGGATCGATGTGATCATCCCCTGCCTTGACTCCGAGCTTTTGAACTTCATCGCCATCAAGGACAACCTCGCCAAGCGCGGCGTGCGCCTCTTGATGCCCGATAAGGCGATGCTCGCGGCCCGCAACAAGGATCGACTGCCGGACCTCTGCGCGGCCATCGACATCAAGACGCCGCGTTGCGAACGGGTCACCGATCCCGCCTTCTTCGATTTCGGGCAGGATTCCGACTGGCACTATCCGGTCGTGGTCAAGGGCGTGTTCTACGACGCCTATGTGGTCCACGGCCCGGAAGAGGCGCGCATGCGCTTCCACCAGATCGCCGCCCAATGGGGCTATCCGATCCTGGTCCAGCCCTTTGTGGCCGGTGAGGAGTATAATCTCACAGCCCTTGGCGACGGGCAGGGCGGCATGATCGGCGCGGTTTCTATGCGCAAGCGGGCCGTCACCGAAAAAGGCAAGGCCTGGGCCGGTATCTCGACGCTGGACCCGCAGCTTCAGGAGGCCTCGGCCAAGCTCATTGCCGCCTTGAAATGGCAGGGGCCACTGGAGATCGAAACGCTGCGCGATCACGACGGCGCCATCCACCTCATCGAGATCAATCCGCGCTTTCCCGCCTGGATTTACCTCTCCCACGGGGTCGGCCGAAACCTGCCGGTGGCACTGTTGCAGCTTTTGGCCGGCGAGCGGGACATCGCGCTGAAACCCGCTGAGGCCGGGACGCTGTTCATCCGTTACGCCCAGGACCTCATCGTCACCCTCGATGCGCTCGCAGGCATCACCATGGACGGCCAATCGGTGCCGGTCCCGCCGTACCTCGCAAGCGGCCTCACCTCCACCTCCCTTTGAGCAAGCCGACCCTTCTCGCGGCCCAACCCTTCACTCCAAAAGGCAAGACACCATGACCACGCAAACCGCCAAGCGCCTCTGGGAGGCCCCCTATTTCAAGCCCCACAGCATGGGCGCGATGAACAAATTCGGCCATCGCGCCGCCCGTAGCGAGCATGTGGAGGAGTTCGAGGGCGTCCCCGTCAGCGAACTGATCGAAACCTATGGCTCGCCGGTCTTTGTGAGTTCGGAACGGCGCCTGCGCGCCAGCGTTCGCCGCATCATGGGCGCATTCAACCGGCGCTGGCCCGATGTCGTCCACGGCTGGTCCTACAAGACCAACTATACCAGCGCGATCTGCAACATCATCCATCAAGAAGGCTCATGGGCCGAAGTGGTCTCGCGCTTCGAATATGAGAAGGCGCGCAGCCTCGGCATTCCCGGCCATCGCATCATCTTCAACGGCCCGAACAAGCCGCGCGCAATTCTGGAGCGCGCCATCAGCGAGGGCGCAAAGCTCCATGTCGATCACAGCGATGAGATCGATCTGATCGAGGAAATTGCGCGAACGATGGGCCACATCGTGCCCCTGACGATCCGGATGAATTTCGAAACCGGTTATACCGAGGCCTGGAGCCGCTTCGGGTTCAATCTGGAATCCGGCCAGGCCTTGGAAGCGGTGACGCGGATCGCCCGCAGCCCGCATCTGAAGCTCACCGGCCTGCACAGCCATATCGGTACGTTCATTTTGGACCCGCGCGCCCATGCGGCAAGCGTCAAGACCATGTGCACCTTCATGCGCGAGATCGAGGAAACCTTCGACCTCGACATCGAAAGCATCGATATCGGCGGCGGCTTCCCCTCACGCAATGCGCTGCAGGGGATCTATCTGCCGCCGGAACAGGTGGTGCCGGATATCGAGGATTTTGCCGACGCGATCTGCGCGGCCCTCAAACAGGAGACCGCCTATCGGCTGGAACAGGGTCGCGCCCTGCCGCGCCTGATCATCGAAAGCGGGCGCGCCATCGTCGATGATTCCCAGGTTCTGCTCACCTCCGTGGTCGGCACCAAGCCACTGCCCGATGGCCGCCGCTCGGCCGTGCTGGATGCCGGTCTGAACCTGCTTTTCACCGGCTTTTGGTACGATCACGCGGTCAAATTGACCTCGCCCGCCCGGGGCGCGGCGGCCGAAACCGTGCTTTACGGCCCGCTTTGCATGAACATCGATATCGTCCGCAAATCGGTCCAATTGCCGCCGCTGGCGGTGGGCGACACGCTGATGATCGGCCCTGTGGGCGCCTACAATAATACCCAGTGGATGCAGTTCATCGAATATCGCCCCGCCATCGCGCTTGTTCACAGCGACGGCAGCCACAGCGTCATCCGCAAGGCCGAGAACCTCGCCGTGATGAATGGCCAGGACGTTTTGCCCGAGCATCTCGCAACACCGACCGCGCAAGAGACGGAACGGCCGATGCGCCGCCTGCCGCTCATGGCAGCCGAGTGAACGCCTCGCGCCGCGACACGTCATTGGACCGATTGAACGGGTGTTTCTCATGATCAAGACCTTTCTGAATGACCTCATTCGGGCCTATGGCGCGCTCTATCTGGTGGGCGGGCGCGTGCCCGCCCTCCTCTTGGTGGCGGCGACACTGCTTGACCCCGTGCCGGGCTTCATCGGCCTTGCCGGGGGGGCATTTGCCCTTGCCTTCCGCCGTGCGCTCGCCCTGCCCGCGCCCGCTGGCAATCTCGATGTGATGAATGCGGTCTTCGTCAGCCTGGCACTCGCCAAAACCATGGCGCCGGGCTTGCGGCTGCTCGGCCTCGTCATGTTGGCCGTCGGCTTGACCGTGCTCGTCATGCAGATGGCAGAACGAACCCTGCGGGATCACGCGGGTTTGCCCGTTTTGAGCCTGCCTTTCGTGCTCATCACCTGGATGATGACCGCCATTGGGTTCAGCGCCGGCATGGTGCCGCAGCCGGTCCCCCCTATCGCCCCCGCCGTGATGCCGGTCGTGCTGGAACATGCGCTTGCCACCTTCGGGGCGCTCTATTTCAGCCCCACCTGGATCGGTGGCGCATTGGTGGTCAGCGCCTTCCTGCTCTCGTCGCCCATTCTGACCGGCCTCGGCCTTGCTGGTTACGTACTGGCAGAGCTCACCCTGATCGCACTGACCGGCACGGTGACATCGCCCTTGCGCCTGCTGGTCGGCTCCAATGGTATCGTTGTCGCCATGCTGGTCGGCGGCATCCTGGCTGTGCCGCGCGCGGGCCAATTCGTGATCGCGGGCCTCGCCGTGCTCGCTTCAACGCTTCTGGCCGTGGCGCTGACCTCGCTTCTGTCGGTGTTCTGGCTCACCGCCATGTCCCTGCCCTGCATCACCGCGACCTATCTCGCGATCATCGTCTTCCGCGGACCGAGCGCGCCGGCTTGGGCGACCCATTGGACGACTGTGCCGGTTCTGCCGGAGATCCTCATGGACCGCGCTAAACAAGCCGAGATCCGCGGAGTCGCGCCAAGCTCTGTCGCGCTGTGCCTGCCCTACACCGGGCATTGGGACGTCTATCAAGGCTTCGACGGACCCCACACCCATCAGGGTCCCTGGCGCTACGGCGTCGACTTCATCAAGATCCGCGACGGACAATCCTATCTCGGCACCGGCGAAAGGCTTGAGGACTATCTTTGCTACGGCGAGGCCGTGGTTTCGCCCGCCTTCGGCACCGTCGTCTCGGTGCGTTCGGATATTGCCGACAATCGGCCGGGCGAGGTCAACACTGACAACGTCTGGGGCAACCACGTCATGATCGCGGTCGCCGGCGGCCTCTATGTGGTCATCGCCCACCTGCAGCCGGGATCGGTTGTGCCGGCCATCGGCACCTTCGTTTATCCCGGCATGGTGGTGGGACGCTGCGGCAATTCCGGTCGTTCGCCGCAACCGCACATCCATATGCACGTGCAGGACACTGCGCTTCTTGGCGCGCCGACGCGGCGCTTTCACCTCTCCAATGTGCTGATTGAGACCCCGTCCGGCCCAGAATTCTCGGTCAATCTCACGCCGAAAGTCGGGCAGCGGCTAACCCCCTCCATGGCCAGCACGACGTTGCGCGAGGCGCTGCGCCCCCGGGTTGGCCGCACCGCCGGCTATAAGATCACGGTACCGGGAAAGCGCTCCAAGATCTGGACGACGGCAGTCGAGCTTGATCTCGCCGGCCGCTTTCTTTTGCGCGCAGACAGCGATGCCTCGGTCGTTCTCTACGAGGGCCCGCTGCTTCTGGCGCTGGATGAGCGAACAGGCGGGCGCGACCCCCTCCTCGACATGGTCTCGCTCGCACTTGGCGTCACGCCTTTCGCCGAGGATGCCACGTGTTGGCGCGATGCCCAGCCGATCAGCGCCTTGCCGTTGCCGCTCACTCAGCGTGCGCTCGTCGCCCTTTTAAAGCCCTTCGGCGGCGCGCTCGATAGTCGTTACTCGCGCGAATGGCGGGCGTCCGACCGAGTCTGGCTCCAAACCGGCCGTCATGCCATCCGCGTTGGGCCCTTTACCCTCGCTGAGCGCGAGACGCAGGCCGAGATCTGCGATGCCGATGGCCTCGTCGCCTTCAGGCTGCTGCGCAACGGCAAAGCGCTCATCTCAGCGCGGCTCGCAGGCCTTGGACGCCGCGCCGATATCGGCATCCCCGCCTGGTCGGTCGCCTTAGAGCCGACCCCGATCACCCTCTCTCCGACTATCGCAGCTTAAGGACCGCTCCCATGATCCGCGCAGCTCTCATCGCCATCGGCCTTCTCCTGGCAATGCCCGCCAAGGCCGCAACCTTTGTACTCGTCCACGGCGCCTATCAGGATGCCAATGCCTGGGGCCATGTGGTTCAAACCCTCACCGAGAATGGCCATACAGTCCGGGCCATCGATCTCCCCGGCCATGGTCGCAATCGCGCGCCGGCGGCCTCGCTGACGCTGATCCATTATCGCGACGCCGTGATGCGCACGATCACCACCAGACGCGAGAAAGTCATCCTCGTTGGTCACGGCTCATCGGGCGTGGTGATTTCGGCGGTGGCGGAAGCAATCCCTGAGCGTATTGCCTCCCTCGTCTATGTCTCCGCCTATTTGCCCAAGGACGGGCAAAGCATCATGGATCTGTCGCTCGCCGACCGCGGCAAGGCCATCACGGTGGCAAACTGGCAGACCGACCGGGACAAGACCATCGGTGCGGTCGCAGCCCCCGATCGTGCCGCGGTTTTCTGCGGCGACTGCAACGGCGCGTTCCAGGCCTATATCCTGCAGCATTTCCAGCCAGAACCGCTGCGGCCCATGTCCGACAAGGTGCGCCTGACGCAGCGTCGATTTGGCCAGGTGCCCAAGGCCTATGTGTTCACAACCCTCAATCGGGCGATCAGCCCGGCCCATCAGCGGGCCATGGCCGCAGACCCCCGCATCCGCAGCTATACGATGAACACGTCGCACTCGCCCTTCTTCACCCAGCCGGACAATCTCTCGGCCATTCTCATGGCCGAGGTCGGGCGATAAGGGGGTGTCGTGAGGCAATCGCGACGGATCGTCTTCAACCATGAGACGGCGCGGCACCCGCGCCCGGTCTCAAGCCGGTACCGCCATTGCCTCGGTCTCAGCCATCACGCGATAGGTCTCAACGGGATCATCCGTCAGATCGGCAAAGCGCGGGAGACGATCCACCGGCCGGCGCTTGCGATGGGGGAAGGACAGCGTCAACCCCAAGGGGTCGCGACCGCCAACCTGCCAGGACAGCGTTTCCCCGGAGAGTTTCAGCGTGGCTGACGACCCCGTGGCGTGGGGGAAAGTCGTCCAGGTATCGGTAAGCGACTGAAGCGTCAGATGAGCCGTGCCATCGACGGTGGTCAGGCTGTTCCAATGGACATGGCCGGCCAGCGCCACAATCGAGCAGGGGGCAGCCGCCAAAACCGCGCGGATTGCCGCCTGCTCGGTGGCATAGCGTGCATGGGCCACATTGTCCTCAAACCAGTAATTGCCGGTCATGGATTGGCCGGAAAGCGGCACATGGCTGATCAGGATGGTCCGCTGGTCGCTTTCATCGAGGATGCCGGCGAGCCCGCCGAGATCGCCGGGCTGCAGTGAAAAGCCCTTCTCGCGCGTGAGAATGACATCCGGCTGCCAGATCACGAGACGCGCAGCGCCAAGATCGACCGAGCGGGTCACGACCTGTTGGCCGAGTGCCTCCCCATTGTCCTCCGCCTTCATGAAGGCCCGGTCATGATTGCCGTTGACGTGAAAGCGCGGGCAATTCACCTGGCCGAATCGATCGGCAACCTCCGCCAGCAAGGCTTTGTCGGTCTCGCGGTCGACGTCCGAAATGCGGTCGCCCAGATCAATGACGGCATCGGCGCCGGCCTCGCGGGCCCGTTCTAAGAAACGATCCAATTCACGAAGCGCCACCGAGCCCTTCTTGGTGAAGGTGTCTCGGCCGTGATGAATATCGGCGACAACGGCAAGGGTCAGGTCTGTCATGGATCGATCCGGGATGCTGGGGATTAGCCGCCGCGCTGGGACGCGCGACGGCAAGGGGTCGGAAGCGCGATGCCTCAGCCGGTGCGGCGGGGCAGCAGGTTCTGCACCGCAGTGACCATGGAGGTGAGCGCCGCATCCGGCTCGCGCGACTTGTTCACGACCGTCTGGAGGTGGTCGTTGATCACGTCGGTGATCCGCAGCGCGTTCTGACCGGGGAATGCGTACCAGCCGGTGATCACATCCTGCTGGCGGAAGGTGACGAGGTGGTTCGGGTTGTCGCGGTAGAACTTCGCCAGCATGTCCTCGCGGGTGGCGGGGATGCTGGAGGCCGGCATATAGCCGGTGGCATTGACCATCATGGTCGCGCCCACGGGGCCGGTGGCATATTTGATGAACTTCCAGGCCGCGTCCTGCTTGGCGCGGTCCTTGGTGAACATCATCGCCACATTGCCGCCGGCGGGCAGGCGGGCATTCGGGGCGGTCAAGGGATAACGGCCGCACACCAGACGGAAGCGACCACCGATTTCGCGGTTATAGCGGCCGAGCTGCGCGGTCGACTGCATGGAAATGCCCATACGGCCGCCGAAGAAGTCCTGGAACATGGTCGCCGGCTGAAGATCGGCCATCTTGCCTTCGTCGACGAACTTGCGCAGCAGGCGCATGGAGGCCTGACCCGGCGCATCGCCAAAGGCGACCTTGCTCTCATCCGCCGTCAGCATGGTTCCGCCTTGGGAGAGCACGAGGCCCTGCCACGACCAATTGCCGGTGATCGTCCAGTCGAAGAACATGCCATGGCGGTTCTGTGCAGGCGCCGCGATCGCTGAGGCAAGCTGCATCACCTGATCCCAGGTGGTGGGCAGCGCATCCGGATTGCCGCCGGCGGCTTTCACGAGATCGGCGTTGTAGTAGAGGATCGGGGTGGAGAGCGCGAAACCGATACCGGTCTGCTTGGCGCCAACCTGGCCGAGCGACAACAGGCTGTCGGAATAGCCCTGAGCGGCCAGTTCAGCATCGGCCTGCATGAAGGGCTTCAGATCCACCGGGATCTGGCGCTCGTCCAGGGTCCGCTGACGGTTGAGGCCATGGAAGGCGACATCGGGCAGCGAGTTGGTCACGACGTCGCGCAGATTGCGCTGCATGATCGCTTCATAGTCGGGCTCGGGCGAGCGCAGCGACACGCGGATCGTCGGGTTGGCGGCGTGGAAGCCCTCCACCACCTTGCCCATGAGATCGCGGAACAGTTCGGGAATGGAATATTGCACGCTCAGTTCGACGGTCTGCGATTGAGCGCGCAGATAGCCGGGAAGCGCGAGCGTGCCGGCGGCGCCGGCTGCGGTCGCAAGGAGAGTTCGGCGGGTGGTGGTCATGGCAGGCTCCAGGGTTGACGGGGGCGGCACTTACTTCACGGCGGTCATGGTGACGCCGTCGATGAACCAGCGTTGGGCAAGCAGAAAGGCGAGCACGAGCGGCGCGGTGATCGCGGTCGCCGCCGCCATCAGCGGCCCGTAATTGGTGCCGGCCTCGGCATTGGCGAAGAACACGACGCCAAGGGGCGGGGTCGCGAGATGCTCGGATTGAACGACGATGAGCGGCCAGAAGAACTCGTTCCAGTTCCACACGAAGGAGAGCACCCAGAAGGCGATCACCGCCGGCACCGCCGTTGGCAGCATGATGCGCCAGACGATGCCGAATTCGCCGAGACCATCGAGGCGGGCGGCCGCGATCAGGTCATTGGGCACGGTCATAAAGAACTGCCGCATGAGAAAGATGCCGAAGACCGAAATGGTCGAGGGCAAGATGATCGCGGCATAGGAATTGAGGAGGCCGAGCTTCCAGAACAGGATGTAAAGCGGGATGGCCGTCACTTGATGCGGGATCAGGAGGCCTAAAAGCACCAGCGCGAAAACCGTCTCGCGGCCGCGCCAATTGAGTTTGGCCAGCGCATAGGCGCAGGGGAGCGCCGTGATCAGCTGGAAAGTGAAGATGGCAATGGTGACGATGAAGCCGTTCAGAATGAAGCGCGCGAGCGGCTGCTTGCTGAAGGCCGCCGAATAGTTTTCCCAGGCGTAAAAGGTCTGGGGCCACAGCGTGAATTCGGGCGCGAAGATCTCGCCGGGCGGCTTCAAACTGACCGAGACCATCAGAATGAAGGGCGCGAGCATCAGCAAAGCGCCGAGCCCCAGCACGCCGTGGCGGAACAGCGCGAAACCGATCTCAGAGGGTTTGATCCGGGTCGAGCGCATGATCGCCTCACCCGTAATGGGTTCGCCGCTCCTGCAGGCTCACCTGCAGAAGGGTCAAGACCAGCACGAAGCCTAGGAACACGACGGTCAGTGCTGCGGCATAGGCTGAACGCAGGAAGGAGAAACCCTCCTGATACATTTGGTAGAGGATGACGCTGGTGGCCTTATTCGGCCCGCCATCGGTCAAAACCGCGACTGTGTCGAACACCTGGAACGCGCGGATCGCCGTGATGGCGACGACAAAAACGCTGGCCGGCCCCAGCATCGGCCAGGTCACGCGGCGAAACCGTTCCCACGCGCTATCGGCACCATCGACCGCAGCGGCCTCATAGAGGTCCTTCGGCACAGCCTTGAGGCCCGCAAGAAACAGGACCATGGAGAGGCCAACCGCCTGCCAAACACCGATCACCCCCAGCGCGAACAGGGCGGTATCTGCATTTTTCAGCCAATCGGTCGTGGGGATGCCCAGGACTGCGAGCGTGCGGTTGATCGCCCCGAGCGTTGGGTGGAAGGCGAATTGAAACACCAGCGCCATAGCGAGCAAGGTGGAGGTCACGGGCAGGAAGAAGGCTGCCCGGTAAAAGCCCCGCAGCGAGGTGCCGGCCTCGATCAGCAAAGCAGCACCTAGGCCAATAAAGACCGCGAGCGGCACCACGAAAGCGACATAGACGAGCGTGTTGCGCAGCGTCTTCCAGAACACTGGGTCCTCAGCCATTTCCAGGTAATTGCCGAAGCCGATCCAGGCAAAACTCGGCATGCCGAAGGTCCAGTCCGTGAAGGAGAGGACCATCACCGCCACCGCCGGCCCCAGCAGCATGATCCACATGAGCGCGAGGGCGGGACCCGCCAGCACCCAGGCGGCCAGGATCTCCGCGCGTTCGCCAGCACGCCGGCGGCGCGGCGGGGCGGACACGCCGAGATTGACCACCGCATCAACCATTGACCGCTTCCCGAAGCGCGGGGATAGCGGGACGCGGATGGGCGGCCATGCGCTTGCCATTGCGATCGAACAGCAGGACGCGATTGGCAAAAGCTGCGAGGGTCGCGGTTTCGCCAAGGCGCAGGCCATCGGCAAAGCCCGGATCGCTGCGGGCGATCAGCACCTTGTCCAGGCCGTCGACGGCCACATGCACCAGCGTCTCAGCGCCGAGCCGCTCCACATTGCGGATCGTACCGGTGACGGCGCAAGGGTGGGGCAGCGCGCCGCGATGGACGACGAAGGCTTCCGGCCGCACCGCAACGGTGAGCGGCGCTGAGCCGGGTACGCCGGCACCAATGGTCCAGGTGCGACCGAGCACGTCGATGGCGCCATCGGCGCGGGTGACCCCCGGCAAGGTGTTGATTTGAGGCGTGCCGATGAAGGTCGCAACAGCGAGATCGGTCGGATCGTCGTAGATCGTCTGGGGCGGTGCGACCTGCAACAGATGGCCACCCATCATGACGGCCACCCGGTCCGACATGGTCATGGCTTCCGCCTGATCATGGGTGACATAGACGAAGGTGGTGTTGAGGCGGCGATGGAGCTCAGCGATCTCGGTGCGGGCCTGAACGCGCAGTTTGGCGTCGAGATTGGAGAGCGGCTCATCCATCAGGAAGGCCTGGGGCGAACGCACCATAGCGCGAGCCAAGGCAACGCGCTGGCGCTGGCCGCCGGACAATTGCGCGGGCTTGCGGGCAAGCAGATGACCGATGCCGAGGCCGTCTGCGACGCCCTTCACATCCTGTTCGATGGCGGTGCGGGCCTGTGTGGCGCCGGGCGCGAAGCGGCCCATGATGGGCAGGCGCTGGAGCGCCGACATTCGGCGCATGGTGAGTGGCAGCGCGATATTTTCGGCAACTGTCATATAGGGATAGAGCGCATAGGACTGGAACACCATGGCGATATCGCGCGCCTTAGGCGGGAGATCATCCACCATGCGATTGCCGATATAGACGTCGCCGTCGTCCTGGTGCTCGAGCCCCGCGATGATGCGCAACAACGTGGTCTTGCCGCAGCCGGAGGGACCCACCAGCGAGATGAATTCGCCATCGGCAATATCGAGGGAAACGCCGTGCAGGACGGCGGTCTGCTTAAAGCTCTTGCGAATGGATCGAAGCGAGATGCCCGCCATGCTGGACCGCCGTGTCGAAGGGGGATAGTTCCCGCACTTGTCGGCAATAACCCGACAAGTTAACGACCATGTGACGGTCTGGATTCTTTCTTGTGACGCTCGGTGCCGATTTACTGCGTGTCGATCCGCACGAGCATAGAGCCATTGGGGATCACGGCATTGCCGTAGAGAACCGGCCGGGAATCCGCGCCGAGGTCCACATACATCATCACCAAGACGGGCGCGTCGAGCGGCAGGCCGAGGGCTTCGGCCTCACGCGGACGCGGCATTCGGCAATCGATCCACGTGGATGAGCGAGTGAAGGTCTCGACGCCAAATTCCTTCAGCGCTTCGGTATAGCTGCCGGTGCGGGCGACCGCCTGATCGATGCCGGCAAAGCGCCTGCGATCAAACAGGTGATAGCTATAGGTGGAGATGGTGGGGGTCGCCCCGCGCAAGGTCTCCACCATCACCAGGGGCGCACCCGGTTCAATGTCCAGAAGGCCCGCAATGGAGGCCGGCGCCGGGCGCTCGCTGACACCGACGAGGCGGGCCGAGGGCGCCGCGTTCATCGTGCGCTCGATATCGCTCCATTTGGAATCGCGGGTGATGCGATATTCAGGCGGGCGATCTTCCACAAAGACGCCGCGCCCGCGTCTCGCCCGGACAAGGCCGAGGATCTCTAGATTGGCGAGCGCTGTCCGCACCGTGTGGCGGTTGACGGCGAAGCGTTCGGCAAGTTCGCTTTCCGACGGCAATTGGTCGCCGGCGCCGATCAATCCCGACCGGATTTCGGCCTCCAATTCGCTCTGGATCAATCGCCAAACGGGAAAGCGGTTCTTCGCCATGGCGCGTCCATATCACAGGCCTCGCCGGTCCGCTCGCGCTGGCGCTCCTCATCGAAAGCCGTAGCGACGATTTCCCGAGGCCGTGAGGCAATAACGCCCACCGCGCGGACCCGTGCAAATTTGCCCCGAACCGCAAGGGCAAGCGCCCGATCCCGCCCATGAGCGAGCGCGCCGTTCCACGCTGCGGCGAGCGCCGGTGGTGCTTGCCGACATGACCCCGAGGGCCTCTGCTTGTGCAGGTGCTGACGGCGCGCGGATCACCGGGCGTGCGGGGGCCGCCCGAACGGGACTAGAGGCGGCATTCGCGTTTAAGGGCGGCGTGGCTGCCCCGGGGAGGCTCAAAAACTGGCTCATCACCCAGCAGGTCGCAGCGGCAGCGGTTTGAACCATCGACCAGTCACCTTGGGTCGCGACCACCGCGACTGACGCGCCTCGTTCGAGCCGCTCGACCACGCGCGCGTCCAAGGTGATCCCCGAGCGGCAATTGAGCGAACTGGCATTCACGAGCGAGAGCGCCGTCGATTGGGCTGGGGCCTGGACGACAAAGCACGCCAAAACGAGAATGGTGAGAATAGCGCGCAGCACCATGGGGCCCGATCCCTTCAGGGCTGGGTTCGGCTCCCAATCCCCTTCAGGACGCCGATGCTAGTCAGCGGCGAACCACATCTCCACGCCGCGCGAACGCTATTTTCTCGCGCGGGAGGCGAGTGAGATTGCAGATTTTAGCCCCGCGCGCCGAAAATCGCACTGCCCACCCGCACATGGGTCGCGCCCATGGCAATGGCGGTGTCGAAATCAGCGCTCATGCCCATAGAGACGACCGGCAGCCCGTGACGGCGGGCCATGGTCGCGAGTAACGCGAAATGAGGGGCCGGCGGATCATCGGCGGGCGGGATCGCCATGAGGCCGGAAATGGTCAGGCCGTGCGTGTCACGACATTCGGCGAGGAAGGCATCGACCGCTTCGGGCAGAACGCCACCCTTTTGCGGCTCGGCACCCGTATTGACCTGAACGAGGAGCTTGGGGCTGCGCCCTTGGCGCGCGATTTCCCGGGCGATTTCCTTCGCAAGCGAGGTGCGATCCAGCGTTTCGATCACATCGAAGAGCGCTACCGCATCGCGCGCCTTGTTCGATTGGAGCGGCCCGATCATATGCAGCTCGACGCCCGGATATTGCGCGCGCAACGCCGGCCATTTGTCCTTGGCCTCCTGCACATAGTTCTCGCCGAAAACCCGCTGCCCCGCCGCCAGAACCGGCTCGATCGCCTCGGCCGGGAAGATTTTCGAGACCGCCACCAGGGTCACCGAGCCTGTCGGGCGTTTGGCCTCATTGGTCGCGGCATCAATATCTAAGCGAACCTTTCCAAGACGGGCGACGGCGTCGGACATCGGCTGCTCCTTGCATGCAAGCGCCACGGGGTACATCGTGGCGGGGTCCGCGACAAGGCGGCGGGTGATCGTCCCTAGTCAGTTCTCCGGATTGGAGTGCTGCGACGCAGCGGCGAGGATCGCGTTACCTTCAACGGGGGCACCCATGATGAACTTCTTCATTCCAGCACTGGTGGCGGGCGTCGCCAGCTGGCTGTTCGGTGCCGTCTTTTACACCGTCCTCGGCAATGCCTGGATCACAGCACTTGGCACGACGAAGGAAGCGATGATGGACCCGGGCGGCAAGCCGAACCCGGTTCCCTTCGTCTTGTCGTTCTTGCTGCAACTGGTGATGGCCACCGTTTTCATCACGATCCTGCGCGCCATTGACGAACCAGGCCTCGTGAACGGCCTGAAATGGGGCTTCCTCATCTGGTTCGGCTTCATCTTGAGCACGATTGCCACCAATTACGCCTATGCCAAGCGCGACCCGCTGCTCACCTTCATCGATGCCGGCCATTACCTCGGCGTTCTCTTGATCCAGGGCGCGATCCTCGGCGCATGGGGGTTGGGGTCGAGCCCCTCGCCATGACATGGCCCGTTTGGGCGCTGCTCTCGGCCTTCTTCGCAGCCCTCACCGCCATTTTCGCCAAAGTGGGCGTTGAGGCTGTCAATTCCGACATGGCGACGCTCATCCGCACCATCGTCATTCTCGGCGTGGTCGGTGTGTTGCTGGTGGTCACCGGTCAATGGCAGCAGCCGGGCACGATCTCCGCGCGAACCTATGGGTTCCTGGTCCTGTCAGGCATTGCCACCGGCGCATCCTGGCTCTGCTATTTCCGCGCGCTGCAGCTGGGACCGGCGGCAAGCGTCGCGCCCCTCGACAAGCTCAGCGTCGTCTTCGTCGCGGTATTTGCCGTCGCTTTCCTGGGCGAGCGGCTCTCCGGCCTCAATTGGGCCGGCGGTGCCTTGATCGCCACCGGCGCGGTGCTAGTGGC